>NZ_JACSGS010000018.1:0-97657 GCF_014334315.1 Aurantimonas sp. DM33-3
CCTCATCGATGCATCCGTGCGGGCGAGGTCCGCGAATTCCGCATCGAGGGCCCCGATCCGGTTGTCGAGGGCATGCCATTCGTCCCGCATATCCTCGATCAGCACCCTCATCCGACGGCCGATGGTCGTGTCCCCATCCGTGGTGTAGCTCTGCGGTAGCGTCGTCGATCTCGTCCGCGCATTTCATCGCGCTGTAGGACGGATCGGCGGCGCGGTGGTCACCAGCGGTTTCCGGTTAGGCTTGGGTTGCGACATCCAACCCGGACCGGAGATCCCCTGATGACCGACGACATGATGAGCCTGCGCAGCCTTCTGGAGAAGACCCCTGATGCCGATCTGCTGCGCGAGATGATCGGCCTTGCCGCCCAGCGGCTGATGGAACTGGAGGTCGGTGCTGCGACCGGCGCCAGCTATGGCGAGAAGAGTGCCGAGCGCCTCGCCCAGCGCAATGGCTACCGCGACAGGGACTGGCAGACGAGAGCCGGCACAGTCGAGTTGCGCATTCCGAAGCTGCGCAGGGGCAGCTACTTTCCCGGCTTTCTGGAGCCACGGCGCATGGCCGAGAAGGCCCTGACTGTTGATTTCCACGCGGAACTGACCCGGGAAGTCGCCTGATTTCCACTGAGATTTGACCCATGTGACCTTCCCCTCCGATCGCGCTGAGCGAGGGGGGCATTGGAGTGATCCACATGGGACTTTTGAACGTCATCCGCCGCTTGGCTCTGCGTGAGAAGCTACCGATCCGCGAGATTGCCAGGCGGACCGGGCTCTCCCGGAACACCATCAAGAAGTATCTGAAGGCTGGCACGATCGAGCCGAAGTTCTCGGTGCCCGAACGGCCGAGCAAGCTGGACCCGTTCGCCGACAAGCTTGCGGCCTGGCTGAAAGCTGAGGCATCGAAGTCACGCAAGCAGCGCCGGCCTCTGACACACCTGCACGCCGATCTTGTCGCTCTCGGTTCACCGGTTCCTACAACCGGGTGGCTGCGTTTGCTCGCGAGTGGTCTGCCGATCGGCAGCGCGAGCAACACACGACAGGGCGCGGTATCTTCATTCCCCTGACGTTCCGCTCCGGCGAAGCCTTCCAGTTTGACTGGAGCGAGGACCATGCCTTGATCGGTGGCGATCGAACCAAGCTGCAGGTCGCTCATATCAAGCTGGCGCACAGCCGGGCCTTCCTGGTCCGCGCCTATCTGCTCCAGACTCACGAGATGCTGTTCGACGCGCATTGGCACGCCTTCCGGGTCTTCGGCGGTGTGCCCGAGCGCGGCATCTACGACAACATGAGAACGGCGGTGGACCGTATTGGGCGCGGCAAGGAGCGCTAGATCAACATGCGCTTCCTAGCGATGGCAAACCATTACGTCTTCGAGCCGGAGTTCTGCAATCCAGCCTCTGGCTGGGAGAAGGGGCAAGTCGAGAAGAACGTGCGGGATGCACGACCGCGTCTTTGGCAGCCGATGCCGGACTTTCCCGATCTCGCCGCGCTGAACGCCTGGCTTGAGCGGCGCTGTCTGGAGCTTTGGCGGGAGATCCCGCATGGCCGCCTTGCGGGGACCGTTGCCGATGTCTGGGCCCAAGGGCAGCCCGCCTTAATGCCGGTGCCGCCCGCCTTCGACGGGTTCGTCGAGCAGAGCAAGCGGGTCTCGCCAACCTGCCTGATCAACTTCGAGCGCAACCGTTACAGCGTCCCGGCGTCTTTCGCGAACCGGCCCGTCAGCCTCCGTATCTACCCGGACCGGCTTGTCGTTGCGGCCGAGGGGCAGCTCCTGTGCGAGCATGAGCGGCGGATTGATCGATCGCATCACCTGCCACCGCGCACAATCTATGACTGGCGTCATTATCTCGCGGTCATCCAGCGTAAGCCCGGCGCGCTGCGCAACGGCGCCCCTTTCGCTGAACTGCCGTCAGGCTTCCGGCGATTGCAGGAGCAGATGCTGAGACAGCCTGGTGGCGGTCGCGAGATGGTCGATATCCTTGCCCTGGTCCTGCAGCACGATGAGCAGGCTGTACTGGCCGCAGTCGAACTGGCCCTGTCCGAGGGGATCGCAACCAAGACCCACGTGCTCAACATCCTGCACCGTCTGATCGACGCGAAGACGATCGACGGTCCGGTTATCGACACACCGCAAGCGCTGCTGCTGCGCCGGGAGCCCGAGGCCAATGTCGAGCGCTACGACGGTCTGCGTGCCTGCAGTCGTGGAGGCCGCCATGCGTCATGATCCCGCCAGCGGCGCCGTCGTCATCATGCTGCGCAGCCTCAAGATGTATGGCATGGCACAGGCCGTCACCGATCTGATCGAACAAGGCGCGCCTGCCTTCGATGCCGCCCTGCCGATCCTGACGCAGCTTCTGAAGGCCGAGATGGCCGAACGCGAGGTGCGCTCGATCGCCTACCACATGAAGGCTGCACGCTTCCCGGCTTATAAGGATCTGTCAGGCTTCAACTTCTCGGCCAGCGAGATAAACGAGGCTACGGTGCGCCAGCTTCATCGCTGCGAGTTCATCGAAGGAATGCAGAACGTCGTGCTGATCGGCGGGCCAGGCACAGGCAAGACACACGTCGCGACCGCCCTCGGCATCCAGGCAGTCGAGCATCACCGGCGGAAAGTCCGGTTCTTCTCGACCATCGAACTCGTCAACACGCTCGAACAGGAGAAGGCCAGGGGCAAGGCCGGCCAACTGTCCGAGACCCTTGCCCGTCTCGACCTCGTGATCCTGGACGAGCTTGGATACCTGCCGTTCAGTGCCTCCGGCGGCGCGCTGCTCTTCCATCTGCTGAGCAAGCTCTACGAGCGCACCAGCGTTGTCATCACGACCAATCTGAGCTTCAGCGAGTGGGCCACCGTCTTCGGCGATGCCAAGATGACCACCGCTCTACTCGATCGGCTCACCCATCGCTGCCACATCTTGGAAACCGGAAATGACAGCTTCCGCTTCAGGGCGAGCACCGCAACCACCAACCGCAGAAGGAAGGAAAGCGAACATACCTTGACCCAGTCATGACCATCTCAACTTAACTCGAAGCCGGGTCACTTCTCGATGGAAAACCCGGGTCAGTTCCGCGTGGAAATCAACATAAGGGGATCCTCGATCGCGTCGGAATGTCGAAATGCGGAAACGGTGGTATCCGTCGTCATAGATGGGGTGGTTGCCGCCCTCCCGATACGGCATCGCAATGTGCCAAGGTCGTGGTGTTAAGAGCCACGAAGCGGAGAGGACGGCAGATGAAGGATACGATGATCGGCGTGGATCTGGCAAAGAATGCGTTCCAGCTCCACTGCGCCTCGATGACGGGGCAAGTGAAGTTCCGAAAGAAGCTGACGCGGCTGCAGTTCCTGAAGTTCATGGCGGAACAGCTACCAACTGTGGTGGTGATGGAGGCTTGCGGCAGCGCCAGCTATTGGGCGCGCGAGATGGTCAAGTTCGGCCATGAGGTGAAACTGATCGCCCCACAGTACGTCCGGCCCTTCGTAAAACGCCAGAAGAACGACATGGCAGATGCCGAGGCAATCGTCATTGCCGCGCAACGCCCCGAGATGCGTTTCGTCGAACCGAAGTCAGAGAAACAGCAGGCGCGTGCTGTGATGTTCCGCAGCCGAGAGCGCCTTGTCCACCAGCGCACAGAACTGGTGAACGCATTGCGCGCAGTCCTTTACGAATACGGCCATACCATTCCGCTGGGAATCAGACAGCTCAAGCGAATTGAGGCGCTGCTTGATGAGCCAAACAGCGATCTGCCCGCGCTGGTCCGTGCGGAATGTCGGGACATGATGGCGCAGATCGCGGAGAAAACCACCCGAATCGAAGCCCGAACGAAGCGCGCCGCGGAATTGGCCGCCTCGGACGACATGGCAAAGCGTTTGCAGACGATGCCGGGGGTCGGACCGCTGACCGCGTTGGCGGTCGAAGCCTTTGCTCCGGACATGACAAGCTTCCGGCGCGGCCGCGACTTTGCGGCATGGCTCGGGCTTGTCCCGCGTCAGCATTCCACGGGCGGCAAGCAACGGCTGGGGCGTGTGTCGAAGGCCGGCCAAGCCGACATCCGACGACTCCTGATTATCGGGGCGATGTCGCGACTGAACTGGCTAGGCCGCCGGACTATTCCCGAGGGGTCCTGGCTCGCGCGCATGGCAGAGAGAAAGCCGCGGATGCTCGTCGCCATCGCTCTGGCGAACAAGATGGCGCGGGCAATCTGGGCCATGCTGACAAAGAACGAGGACTATCGTGATCCGGCATGGGCTGCCGCTGCATGAGCTTCATGGCGCGGACGACAGCCCGCCGCCGGTGACGGAGGTGTGAGAAGCCGAAAACCAGAATGGGCAAAAGATCGAACAGATCCGGACGGTAAAACCAGGCGATACGCCAGAGCCCCGAGCTCGTTTCATAGATTTGGACCCGTTTCGCGGATCACCATACCGGCCAGCGACACGTGAACGCCGCAGAAACAGGCCTGACACAAGACCGCGCTCGATCGCATGCTCATAGGTAGAAAACTTCTTGCATCACGGGCGGCAACCACACAAGGCGTATCGCTCCTCTGGAGGTTCGGGCAGGCTTCAACAACCGCCCCGATACGCCGCCTTTCTCAAACCGTCATCACCCAGTTTCCGCCATAGCTCGATTTTCGCCACTGGCGACCCGAACGGCCCGTGCCGAACTCGATCGCGACCGCGCGAAGACGCCTCACAAGCGCACTCGTGCCAAGTCTCGAGCGATGTCCCTTTTGTGCAACTAGAGCACATCCGGCTTAATCCGGTCCATAGCCGGCAGCGGCGAAGTAGTTGGCGCATTCGTCTGGCTTGAAGAGCGGGATGACGGCGCCGACTGCATCCCACAGCCCGTCGACTGTTCTTTTGGCCTTCGATCTCATCATTGCCTTGAGCTTGGAGAAGGCCATCTCGATTGATGGTGTGGATGGCTCCTGCTCCCGGCGTCGCACTGCGCCATGGTTGGGAAGTTGTCGTCCCGAGCAATGGAGCCTTCCACGTCAGTGCTTGCCACAGTCGGTATCGATCTCGCAAAGAGCGTTTTCCAGATCCACGGCGTCGATGAGAACGGTCGCGTTCTCATCGACGCCAGCTCCGCCCAAGCCAGTTGCTCGCGTTCTTCATGAAGCGGCCGCGGTGCCTGATCGGCATGGATGCGTGTGCGGGCGCCCACGACTGGGTCGCAGGCTTCAAGAGATGGGCCATGATGTTCGCCTCATGCCGCCGTCATACGTGAAACCCTACGTGAAGCGCGGAAAGACGGACGCTGCGGCAATCTGTGAAGCGGTGACGCGTCCCTCCATGCGGTTCGTCGCCGTGAAGAGCGAGGCCTGCTCGTCGGTTCTCGTTCTTCATCGCACACGAGACTTAATGGATTTTGCAACTGGCCTTGCCGCCGAGGACTCCTGCGCTTCGATCACAAGTCCGCCGACCGTTGCGCGTCGACAAAATGATCCCTCTTCCAGCACGAGCGCCATGTCAAATGCGAAGAGGCCCCACTTTGGCCCCACCCTCCTTGTTCAAGGCCCTGCTTCTTCTGGTAGTCTTCCCGAAGCTACAAGAATGCGTTGGTTTCATCGAAGGGCGGGCGCCGCTTGCGCGCTCCATTCCACCTTCTTGCTCCTCTTAAGGAGCCGCGATACGGTTCGTTTCCGTATCGGCGCGCCGCTGGAGAGGCTTCGCCGTGCTGAGCTTCGCCTCTAGGAGGTGCCGAACTCGCATGACCTCTGCCGGATTAGGTGCGGGCAGTTTGAATGCCGGAAGCTTGCTGCCCCCCTTCGGCGGCCGCGCATAGTGAGTGAGAGCCGTAAGGTCCGTCCCGTGGCCCAACAGAGCGCCGACCTCCGCCCGCGACAGGACCGCCTTCGCGGCGGCAGCGAACGTGTGCCTTGCCGTGTAAAATGTGGGACGGCGCGTTCGGCGCGGCCAAACCTCCTGAGAAACCTCACCGAGGGTGTCCCTGAGTTGAGCGTAGTAGGTCTCCCAAACCTTTCGCGCTCGTCTCCGATCTCGGGGCAGTTGGGTCGCTATATGTGCCAGCCAGTCTTGGATCGCATGAACTTCGGTGCTGCAGCCGCTCCACGACAAGCTCCGGGTCGGTCCGTGCGACCGGCCGTTCGTACTCTTGCCGTTCTGCACCTCCAACTTCCATTCGTTTTCCGCGTCCTCGAAAAGCTCCGCATTGATCCACTCGCAAGGCCGAAGGCCGGTGACGAGGCCGGCCGTGAACAATAGGAGAACCGCCGGGGCGTGACGCCGGTGGGAATCCAAGAGGGCCGCGACAATCTTCGCCCAATCCTGCTCGCAGATACGCTTCTGCTTCAGCGCAGAAGTTCGGGAAGGGATCTGCCCCCGTGGCGACAGCGGAGTTCCGCGGGTCGAATCGAGGATGGCTACGGCCCGTTGCACCTCCATACCCAAGCTCGGCCGCAAGCCTTTGACGTCAAGAATGGCTTCAAAGACCGAGATCGATGCAGCACGATACTGCCGGAAGCTGGAAGTGGCCAACACACTGCGGCGGTCTTTGAGCCACGCGGCGAAGCCCGGGAGCGAAGGGCATCCTGACGCATCGAGCTGATAGTTCGCCAAAAGCAGTGCGACGCGATTTTCGTAACGGTCGGTCGTTTCTGCAGATCGGGAAATCACCCCACCAGAAAATGAAGCACTATCAATAGCTTGTAGAGAGGTCGCCGTCACAGCGCGACCTCCAAGGTCCAGTGCCCAGTTTCATCCTGTCGGGTGCACCATCTCCGTACCAATCTGCGAACACCGAAGCGCCAGCGGCTTTGCTTTCTGCACGGCTCGCCGTCCCGAACATCACCTGCTCGAGTATCGCCGACGATGCGGATCGTCGCGTCGTTCGCCTCGACCTGCTCAGAGCGGGCGCGCGGGTACGCCTCGGAGAGCAAGACGTCACCGGTGGGGTGTTCTCGCGCATGGTCCGGCCGATCGGACCGGGTTTCCGTGACGGGATCCACCGCTAATTCTGAGGTACCTGGGCCGGATAGACGATTCTTCCGTCGCCCGTCTTCTCCGCTCCCGGCGTCGGGGTGGCAGGGTCGATGCGGCCGGGGGCCATCAGGTGATCGACAGAGTGTCCGTTGAGCAGGAGATGGTCCGTGATGATCCGGCGGTGGCAGCGCCACCAGACCGCCTCCGAGCACATCATGGCGATACGCTGATCTCGACCACGGCTTAGAAGATCCTCGAACGCGGCTGCGAACGCTTCGCCGAGGGCGTAGTCCGCGTAATTGTGGAAGCTCTGGAGGCGCCACATGGCATTGCAGCATTCATCGACGCCGGATTGTTTGCGACGTCGACCTCCGAGGTCGGGGGCGTGCAGATAGCCGATCTGAACCTGTCCGAGCTCATCCGGGAAGCTGTCGATATTGTAGACCGGATTGCTGCGGGAGCGCGGAAAGGAGCGAACGTCCACGAGGAGGCCGATCCGGGCCTCCCGCAGCATCCGGATGGTCTCCTGAAGCTCGCGGTTCGAATGACCGATGGTCGTGAACTGCGCGACCATCAATCCACCTTCGTCAGCGCACTCTCCTTATGCGCCGCGATGTGGTCGGTCTTGTCGCTCTCGATCTCGTATTGGGGGTCATCTTTCGACGCTCGGCGACGGTGGCCCTTGTAGTCGAAATCGGCATGGTGAACCCTGAGGATCCTCCCGGTCACATGACCGGCTTCGGAATTCCAGCCGACGTGGTCGCTTTCGGAAAACTTCGCCATGCCGTCCTCCTTCTGCAGCGAAATTCCTCCTGTGCCGCATTGTTCCGATCGGCTGGCGAACCGGGCGGGGATCCCGGATCTGGCGCGATGGTCCGCGCCAGTGCCGCAGCGGCGGCCAGCGCTATTGCGGTTCCATTCGTCTCGGCGCGGCTGGCCTCGTCGCTGTCGCAGACTCATATAACCTCCGACGCAAAGCGGAGATGACCATGGCAGAACACGAAGTCGAGCAGACGCGGAACGACACGCTGATCGCAGAGAACGGCGAGCGCGCGATCTACAGATTCGAGATCAGGAAGCCTGACGGCATCTGGACGCCCATGTTCCGAGGGCAGGACACCATTCATGACGTTCAGGGCGGCGAAGTGGCTGCCCCGGCGCATCCGACCTTCCCCACCGAAGAGCAGGCCCGGGAGTGGCTGGAGGCTCGCACGGACTGACGCGCCGGTTGTCCGCGATTCTTGCCGCATTTCGAGCGCGGGGCTGCCCGGCAGTTCCGCGTTCGCAGGCTGGGTCTGATCTGCGTGTCACTCACGGACGCGGATCAGCCCGCCTAGTCTTCTCACCATGCGAGCAGATGCGTTTGGGCGACGGCCTGAATCATCTCAGCACCGCGACCTGACGCAGGCGGTCGGCGGCGAAATCGACGAAGGCCCGGACCTTTGCGGCGGCCCGGCGGCCTTCGACGTGAACGAGATGGATCGGCAACGGTTCGGGCTCGTGATCGGCGAGCACCGTCTGCAGGGTTCCGCCCTCCAGATCGGGCCCGATCTGGTAGGACAGCACCCGGCACAGGCCCCAGCCGCTGCGCACGATGGCGATCGAGGCGGCCACGCTGCTGACCGTCAGGCGCGGCTCCACCCTGACGATCCGGGTTCCGTCCGGGCCGAACCGCCAGGCCTTGACGGGACCGTCGGGCATGGTCGCGACGAGGCGGTGCTGCGCCAGATCGGCCGGGTCCTGCGGAATTCCGTGCTCGGCGAAATAGGCCGGCGCCCCGCAGACCACCCGGCGGACCTGACCGATCCGCACCGCGGCGAGATCGGAGGACGCCAGGGGACCGATCCGCAGGGCGACATCGATCCCTTCCTCGACGAGATTCACGATCCGGTCGACCATCAGCACTTCGGCGCTCATCCCCGGAAAGGCGTCCAGGAACCCGGTCAGCAACGGCGCGATGTAGATCCGCCCGAACTCCTGCGGACAGGTGACGCGAAGTTGACCGACCGGCTTGCCGGCTGCGCCGGACGCTGCCTCGTCGGCGGCCTGCAGATGCGCGAGGATTTCGCGCACCTCCGCCAGATATCGCCGCCCCACATCGGTCAGCCGAACCTTGCGCGTCGTGCGGGTGAACAGCCGGGCACCGAGGCTTGCCTCGAGGGCGTTGACGCCCCGCGTGGCCGACGGACCGCTCAGCCCCAGGGTCCGGGCTCCACCGGCGAAGCTCTCCGCCTCGGCGACGGCAACGAACATCCTGAGAGACTGCAGCCGATCCACCGCGGCCTCCATTGCTTCGAGAACTGCAACAGTGCGCTGCTGGTTTCGCCCATTCTTCCGGAAGATGAGCATCGCTAGCTTGTCGGCGAGACGCAAGCCACGCCCATCCGAAGGAACGCGATCCATGCGCCAGGACAGCTCTCCCGCCACCCGACCGGTGACCCTCTATCGCAACCCGAATTCCGGCCATTGCCACAGGGTGGAGCTGATGCTCCGCTTCCTCGGGCGGCCCTATGCGACGGTCGACCTCGACATGGCCAATGGCGCCCACAAGCAGCCGGATTTCCTGGCGCTCAGCCCGCTCGGACAGGTGCCGGCGATCGAGGACAATGGCGTCACGCTGGCGGATTCGAACGCCATCATCACCTATCTCGCCTTGCGCTACGGCGACGGCCCGGCCTGGACCGGCCGCACGCCGGTCGAGGCGGCGGAGGTCCAGCGCTGGCTGTCGATTGCCGCCGGCGAGATCGCCTCCGGCCCCTGCGCGGCGCGACTGGTGACCCTCTTCGGCGCCAGGCTCGACCACGATCTGGCGAAAGCGCGGGCACATGCGCTCTTCGCTGTGATGGACACCCATCTCGACGACCGCGACTGGCTGGCCGCCGATCGCCCGACCCTCGCCGACGTGGCGGGCTACAGCTACATCGCCCATGCGCCGGAGGGCGGCGTCAGCCTCGCCCCCTACCCCCAGCTTCGCGCCTGGCTCGCACGGATCGAGGCGCTCCCTGACTTCATCGGCATGGCCCGGTCGCCGGCGCTCGCCTGACACCGGCAGCAGGCCGCCCGGACACGTTCCGCTGCAAACCCCAGGAGCAGCCCCATGGCGTTCCCCACTTTCCACGCCGGCGAACTGGAAGCGCAGCGCCGGGCCGGCGTCGGCGACGTCGCGGCCGCGGCCGCCGGCTTCATCCGCGACCGGATCCCCGAGCAGCATCGGGCCTTCTTCGCGTCGCTGCCGTTTCTCGTCATCGCAAGCGGCGACGAGGCCGGCCAGCCCTGGGCCTCGATCATGGAGGGTCCGGAAGGCTTTGCTACCTCGCCGAACCCGCGCCAGTTGCGGTTGGCGGCCAGCCTCGACCGTGCGGACCCGCTGGCCGCCACCCTCGCCTCCGGCAGCGCGATCGGCATGCTCGGGATCGCGCTCGACAGTCGCCGGCGCAACCGCCTGAACGGGTTCCTGCGCCCCGAGGGGACGGGCTATGTCGTCGACGTCCACCAGAGCTTCGGCAATTGCCCGCAATATATCCACGCGCGGGAATGGTACCGGATCGAAGCCCGCCAGACCCCTCCCGCCCGGCACTTCGACCGGTTGCAGCCATCCCACGAGGCCTGGATCGCGGCTGCGGATACGCTCTTCATCGGCTCGGGCGTCGGGGCCGACGGAAGCCGCACGGCGGGCGGCTTCGATGCCTCCCATCGCGGCGGCGAGCCGGGTTTCGTGCAGGTCGCGACGGACGGCTCCCTGCAGATCCCGGACTATCCGGGCAATAATTTCTTCAACACCATCGGCAATCTCATCCGCGACCCCAGGGTCGGGCTGCTGTTCGTGTCCTTCGAGACCGGAAGCCTTCTGCATATCGCCGGGTGGGCGCGGATCGAGTGGGATGCGGCGGGCAGCGACGATCCGCAGGCGCGGCGCGTGATCCGCGTCGCGATCGATCGCGTGGTGGAGCGCCCCGGTGCCCTGTCGCTGCGCTGGCGCCGGGACGGCGTGGAAACGCTGGGAATGACGGTGATCGACAAGGTCGTCGAAAGCGATGCCATCACCTCGTTTCATCTCGCCCACCGGGACGGCGGGCCGCCGGCGCCGTTCCAGCCAGGCATGCATCTGCCCGTTGCACTGACGGTCCCCGGACAGCCGGGCCCGGTGCGGCGCAGCTATTCGCTGTCCGGCAGCCCGACGGCGCGGCATTACCGCATCAGCGTCAAGCGGGAGGACCGGGGGATCGCCTCGCGCTTCCTGCACGATGAGATCGCTGTGGGCGACACGATCATGACGGGGCCGCCGGCGGGTGCCTTCCAGGCTCCGTCCGGCGACAACCCGCTGGTGCTGGTCAGCGCGGGGGTCGGCGTCACGCCGATGCTCTCGATGCTGCATGCCGGCGTGGAAAGCCGTTCGGGCCGGCCGATCCGGATCGTCCACGGCGCCCGAAACCGGCGCAGCCACGCTTTTGCCGCCGAAATCGACGCGCTGGTTGCCGTGGGCGCGTCCATCGTACGCCGGATCTATTACAGCGCCCCGGACGCCGCGGACGCGCCCGGCGTTCACTTCGACAAAGCGGGGCGGATCACGGCCGCGGACCTCATCGCCCTTAATGCAGGTGCAAATGCCGATTACATGCTCTGCGGTCCCGAGCGTTTTCTCGCGGACATCCATGCGGGCCTCGAAGCCGGCGGCGTCGATCCCGGGCGGATCCATTTCGAGACCTTCGGTCCCGGCGGATGAGACGCCGATCGGAGGGTGAAGCAACTCCGCCGGCGCGCCGGCCAGACCGGATCGGGATGCGGTGCCCGCGCTGTCCTAGCCGAGGGCGTCGATGACGCCTTGGGTCGTCGTCACGGTGGCGACGTTCTGCATGGCGTAGTTGATCGAGGCCTGGTGCCAGTCAGCATTCATGGTCGAACAGGCATCCTGCGGCACGATCATGTGGAAGCCCTTGTCGGCCCCGGTGCGGGCGGTGTGCTCGACGCTCATGTTGGTCCAGGCGCCGCAATTGATGATCGTGTCGCGTCCGCCATGGCGCAGATAGGCTTCGAGCCGGGAGGTCTCCCAGGCGCTCATGCTCATCTTTTCGACCACCAGATCGCCGGGCTGCGGGGCGAGGCCATCGACCGGGGCGGCGCCCCAGGTGCCGCGCACCAGGGCATTTTCGCGCTTCAGGCCCTTCATCAGTTCGGCATGCTGGGCGAGATAGGGCGCGCCCGGCTCGATCAGCATCCAGACATGCAGCACCATGATGCCGCGCCGGCGCGCCACCTCGGCCAGCCGCGCGGCATTGGCGACGACGTTCTGGGCCCGGGCATGGTCGGGCGCGCCTGAGGCGGCAAAGGCGCCGCCGTCGATGATGACGTCGTTCTGCAGGTCCTGCAGGATCAGGGCGGTGCGGGCCGGGTCGATCCGTGCGTCGAGCCGCGGGCGAAGGTTCAGCGCCGGAGCGGCCACCCGGCCCGATGACGGCGCCGGGGATGGCGTGGGGGTGGGGGCCGGGGCGGCAGCGGCGCGCCGCTGCGTGGTGCGCGGATACATGAAGGGTTCGTCGCGGCCACGGGTCAGGGTCTGGACCGAATAGAGCGACGACGTCGCGCACAGGAACAGCGTCGACCAGTCGTCGCCGCCCCAGTGCAGATTGGCGACCATCTCGGGGCAGTTGATCTTGCCGATCAGTTCGCCGTGGAACGAGTAGACCCAGACGCCGCCGGGGGCGGTGACATAGATGTTGCCGTCCTTGTCCGCCTTCATGCCGTCGGGCAGGCCGGGCTTCAGCCGGTCCTGGATGCCGCCGGCGAAGAGCCGGCCGTTCTCCAGCCCCTTCGCCGTCACGTCGAACAGCCGGATATTGGCCTGCTCGGTGTCGTTCACCCACATCCAGCGCTGGCAGGGCGAGAAGGTGAGGCCGTTGGGCTGGCTGAACAGATAGCGGTCCACGACCAGTTCGGGCTCGTCCCCCGGGACATGGCCCGGGGCAAGGCGATAGACGCCCTGAAAGCCGAGCTGCAGCGGGCGCGGCACGCCGAAATGCTCCCGGCGACCATAGGTCGGATCGGTAAACCAGATCGCGCCGTCATTGCCGACGACGATGTCGTTGGGGCTGTTCAGCTCGCGGCCCTGATAATGCGAGCAGAGGACGGTACGCGTCCCGTCGGGCGCGATGCGCGCGACGGAAGAGGTGGAATGCTCGCAGACCAGAAGGTTCAGGTCGGCGTCGTAGGTCATCCCGTTGGCCTTGTTGGTCGGCTTCTGGATGACGGCAACGCCCTGCCCCGGCGTCCACTGGCGGCGCGTATCGGCGGGCATGTCGGAGAAGATGAGGTTGCCGTTCACCGGGTGCCACAGAGGCCCCTCGGTGAAGGTGAAGCCGGTCCCCAGCAGGCGGACGGGGGCGTGTTCCTCGACGATGTCGCGGAAGAAGCCGTCCGAGATCGCTTCATGTGCCATGGCCTTGCCCCTCTCGTCGCGAATGGATGCCGCGCCCGGCACCAGCCGGCCGCCTCTGGTTGGCGGCGCGGTTCATGCCCCTATGCCCCCTGGTCAGCCGGCAAAGTCAGACCGGGAACCAGGGACGGTTCGGCAGGGTCTCGGTCATCGGGCCGGGCACGGTCATGCCGAGCCGCCCGACCACCTTCTGGCGCTCGATCTTCGCCGGCCGGTCGTGGATCGGCAGCAGGAAGGTGTAGTTGTTCAGGAGCTTCTTGATCGCGCCCTTCTCGGCCCGCTTGGATTCGGAATGGTTGCCGGTGACGCGCGGCTCCATCCAGTTGTTGGTGTGGACGTGGTTCACGATCTGGTCGTTGAAGTCGTAGATGACGTCGCCGCAGATGCAGGCGAGGCCCTCGGCGGTCTCGACGATGACATTCATCGAGCCTTCGGTGTGGGCCCCCGCCGGCTCGCACCAGACGCCCGGAATGATCTCCTCGGCGCCGGTGATGTCGAGATCGAGGAAGCGCATCGCCTCGGGCTCGTAGATGCGGTCGACCAGATGCTTGATGTCGGGCTTGGGATATTGCGGGAACATGATCCCCGACACCGAGAACTCCATCTCGCGCCGGTTGATGACCACGGTCGTGTTCATCGGGAACAGATCGTCCTTGCCGGCATGGTCGATATGCAGATGGGTGTGCAGCACGTAGCGGATGTCGCCGAGCTTCAGCCCGTGCCGGGCGAGTTGGTTCTCGATCATGTTCTCGTGGAACTGGAGGCCGCGCATGCCGAGGCTCTCCATGATGGCGTTGTCGCGGTAGCCGGTGTCCACCACGATCGGATATTCGCCGCCGGTGATCAGAAAGCCGTAGACCGGCACCCTTCGGGTGCGGCCGCATTCGTGCCCGAGGACGAGGAAGCTCGTCTCCAGCTCGATGTCGCCATAGTCGAGGATGTGGATCTGCAAGGCCATGATGGTCTCCCCCCTTGTGTCGTCTACAGCCGGTAGATGCGGGCTGCGGTGTCGTTGAAGATCGCGGATTGCTTCTTGGCGGACAGGGACTTCGCCCCGGCGCGAAAGGCGTTGAACAGCTCGGTGTAGGAGGTCCAGAGCTTCTCGATGGGGAAGTTCGACCCGTACATGCAGCGCTCGGCGCCGAAGAGCTTTTCGGTCGCGAGGATCATCTCCTCGATGAAGGCCGGATCGTTGCGATGGATGAAGGTGCCGAAGGCACTGAGCTTGGTGACGACGTTCGGGCAGTCGGCCAGCCGTTTCATGCCGTCGCGCCAGGCGCCGTCGCCGGCCTCGGACCGGTCCTCCTTCATGCCGGCGTGCTGCAGGATGAAGGTCACCTCGGGGCAGGCCCGGGCGAGCTCGGCGGCGCCTTCCATCTGGCCCGGAAACACCTGCAGGTCGAAGCTCCAGCCATAGTCGGCGAGCCGGGCGACGTTCTTCTGCACGGTCTCGTCGCGGGCGAGATCGGGGGTCCTGGCAAAGCGGTAGAGCGGGTTCTCGTGCCAGTGGAGCTGCTGGCGGATGCCGCGCATCCGGTCGTGGCGCTTCAGCTTGTCGAGCTGGGCGGACACGTCGCGTTCGGTGAAGTCCGTATAGCCGACGATGCCGGCGATGGTGCCGTGCTCCTCGGCGATTTCCTGAACCCAGGCGACCTCGTCGGCGGCCCAGTTCGGGGCCCAGTTGGCCTGCACATAGACCGATTTCGCAATGCCCGTGCCGGCGAGGTCGGCCTGGTATTCGCGGATCGAATAGTCGCGCATGATCGCGCGGTAGGGCCCGAAGATGCGCGGCTGTTCCGGGCCGATCAGCCAGGGCAGGTCCGCCTGGCGCCAGATGTGATGATGCGCGTCGATCATTTTCGTCTCGCATATTCGAGGAAGTGATCCGCCACCCGGCCGGGCGAGGCGCCGTCGCCGAGATGGTCGAGGACGGGCAGGATTATCTGCAGCCCCGCGGTGCGCGGGGCGTAATGCGGGTCGGCGGCCAGCGGCGACAGCCAGTCGACCCGCCAGGCGATGCGGGAGAGGCGGTTGACCGCGTCGACCATCGCCGCCGGCGAGCCGCGCTCGAGGCCGTCGGACACCACGGTCACCGCCGCGCCGCGCGCAAAGCCGGCGTAGCGCGGCACCGCGAGAAAGGCCTGCAGGGCCTCGCCGATCCGCGTGCCGCCATCGAAATCGGCAACGGCCTCGGCGGCGCGGGGCAGCGCCTGTTCGGCGTCGGCCGGCTTCAGGGCCGCGGTGATCCGGGTCAGGCGGGTGCCCAGCGTGAACACTTCCGCCCGGTCGGCGGCCTGCACCAGCGCATGGCCGAGGCGGATCATGCCCTCGCTCTGCGTCTTCATCGAGCCGGACACGTCGATCAGCAGCAGAACCCGGCGCTGGCGCGACTTGCGGCGCGTCTCGTGCAGGCGCAGCACCTCGCCGTCGCGGCGGGCGGCCTCGCGCAGGGTCCGACGCAGATCCATCCGGTCGCCGTGCCGGGTTGCGCGCCGGCGGTAAGACAGGCGGCGCGGCAGTGCGGCCGGCGCGTGCCGCAGGAGGCGCGCTGCCGCCGCGTCGTCGCGGCTGGCGATGCTGCGCGACGTCAGGCGTTCGGCCTCGGTCGCATCCGCCCCCGCCTCGCTCTCCTCGTCCCCGGCTTCGATGTCCTGCGTCCCGCCGGTCGGCTCGTGGGCTTCCGATTCCTCGTCCTCGGTCTCTGACGGGGCCCGGATGACCTGGTCGAGAAACACGGCGCGGAAGATCGCGTCGTATTCGGCAACACGTTCGGGCGGCACGGCAAACAGCGCCCGCCCGGCGCGCCAGATATCGGTCATGTCCCGCGGGCCGAGAACGCCCACCGCCGCGATGAAGTCCACGGTCTGGTCGGGCGAGACGGCGAAACCGGCCTGACGCAGGGACGGCGCAAAGCGCAGGAACGGATCGAGGGCGCGCGGGGTCATGCCGCCTCGCCCGGCAGGATCGCCGCCAGCCGGTCCCGCATGTAGGAGAGGTCGTCATGGTCCTTCAGCGCGACGCCGATCGCGCGGGCGAAGGCGTCGGGCCAGCGGGCGCCCTGCGCATTCAGCAGCGTGGCGGCCTCGGCCCATTCGACGGTTTCGGCGACACCCGGCGGCTTGGCCAGCGGCTCCTGCCGCAAGAGGCCGACCGAGGCCACCACGGCCCGGGCCGTCGCTTCGGCGACGCGCGAGGCGCGGGTCATGACGATCCGGGCCTCGAGCTCCGGCGAGGGATAGTCGATCCAGTGATAGACGCAGCGGCGGCGCAGCGCCTCGTGCAGGTCACGGGTGCGGTTCGACGTCAGCGCCACGACCGGCGGCTGCACCGCGCGCACCGTGCCGGTCTCGGGGATCGAGATCGTGAAATCGGAGAGGAATTCCAGGAGGAACGCCTCGAACTCGTGATCCGCCCGGTCGATCTCGTCGATCAGCAGCAGCGTGCCGGTGGGATTGCGCAGTGCCGCCAGCAGCGGCCGTTCGAGCAGGTAATCCTCGGAATAGAGATTGACGTAGTCCTGCCCCGCCTGCCGGATGGCCAGCATCTGGCGTGGGTAGTTCCATTCGTAGAGCGCCGAGGCGGCATCGATCCCCTCGTAGCATTGCAGCCGGATGACGCTGCGGCCAAGGACGCCGCCGAGCGCCTTGGCCGCCTCGGTCTTGCCGACCCCGGGCGCGCCTTCCAGAAGCAGCGGCTTGCCGAGCGCCAGCGCCAGATAGGCGGCCGTCGCCAGCGCGTCGTCGGCGATGTACTGGGCGCCGTCCAGCGCCGTCTGCAGCTCCGCGGGAGACGAGATGCCGGCTATGGTCGCCCGGGTCACCATCAGGCGGCGCGTCCTTTCGAGCGGGCCGGCGGGCGGGCGCCGCCCATTTCGCGCAGGCCGCGCAGGATCTTCTCCGGCGTGATCGGCAGCCTGTCGCAGCGCAGGCCGATCGCGTCGTAGATGGCATTGGCGATGCCGGGCAGCACGGGGTTGGCGCACATCTCGCCCGGCCCCTTGCCGCCAAAGGGCGCATCCTCGGCCGGGCGTTCCAGGACGGCGATGTGGTGGGGCACGATCTGGGCGGGCCCCGGCATCAGGTAGTGGTTGAAGTCCGTCGCCCCGTGCCGGCGGTCGGGATAATAGGGCTCGGTGGTCTCGTAGAGCGTGTGGCTGACGCCCATCCACGCCCCGCCGATCAGCTGCTGCTCGACCAGTTTCGGATTGAGCGCACGCCCCACCTCATAGGCAGAGTTGATCTCCTTCACCTCGACCTCGCCGGTCTCGTCGTCGACCTCCAGGTCGATGATGAGGGCCGCATGGGCGAAACAGGTCACCGGCGTCATCTCGCCGGTCTCGGGATCGGCGCTGGATGGCGGGATCAGGAAGATGCCGCGGCCCGACAAGGTGCGGCCCTGCTTGAACTGCGCGGCGATGGCCGTCTCGGCCACGGTGATCGCGCGGCCCGGCGCGCCCTTGACGTGGATGTTGCCCTTGCCGTCGGTCGTCAGGTCGCCGGCATCGACTTCCATCTCCTCGGCCGCCGCCTCCAGCATCTGCCGCCGCGCCTCGGCGCTCGCCCGGATCACGGCATTGCCGACCCGGTGCGTGCCGCGCGAGGCGAAGGAGCCCATGTCGTGCGGGCCGGTGTCACTGTCGGCGGTGTCGACATAAACGTCCTCGATCGGCACGCCGAGGGTTTCGGCGGCGATCTGGCGCGACACGGATTTCATTCCCTGGCCGAGATCGATGGCAGAGAGCGCCACCATGAACTTGCCGTCGGGCGTCGAATGGACCAGCGCCTGCGACGGGTCGCCGCCGAGATTCATGCCGATCGGATAGTTGATGCAGGCAAAGCCCCTGCCCTTGTGAATGGTCATGTCAGCGCCTCCGCGTGCCGGACAGGAAGGGCGAACTGCCGGGACGGCGCGTACCGCGGGAGAACGGCTTGTCGGGCCGATAGGGCTCGGGTTCGGTCGGTGCCGGCCGCTGGTAATGCGCATCGTGCGGCGCCCCGGTTGTCGAGGCGGGCGGCGAGCCCGGCGCCGGCTGCGTGCCGTAGGATGGTGACGCGGGCGGCGGAGCAGATCGCGCGGCCGGGGACGGCGCGGCTGGGGGCGGTGTCGGCCGGGGCGGCACGATACCGCCGCCGGTCTGGGACGCCGGCCGATAGGGCGCGGAAGGCTGTGCGGCGCCGGAGGCCGGGCCCATTGCGGCGGGCGGCGTCTCGCTACCCATCCGGTGGCCGATGCGGTCCGCCTCGATCTGCATGTCGGGGTTCTGCGGCGGCGCCGCGACGATGGTCGCGCCATGCTGGCCGGCCGGCACCCGGCCGCGGCCGTTTTTCGAAGGGGCGGTCGAGGCCGTGCGCCCGGCCCGGCGCTCGCCGATCCGGCCCTCGTCGTCGGTCACCGTCTCGGGGATCGCCACCCGCTCCGGCGTGCCGCCGCCCGTCAGCGACGATTGCGCCATCGCCTCCCCGGACAGCGGCCATTGCGCCTTGCCCGCCGCCACCTGGCAGCATTCGATCAGCGCGGTGTTCTTGGCCTTGCGCCGATGCGCCTTCATGTCGCCGTCGCGATAGGCGTTGAGGATGCGCAGCTCGATCGGGTCCATGCCGACGGCCTCGGCGACACGGTCCATCTGGCATTCGATGGCAAAATCCACCGCCGTGATGCCGAAGCCCCGCATCGCCGTCGCCGGGGTGCGATTGGTGACGCAGCAATAGACGTTGGACGCCACATTGGGGATGAAATAGGGGCCCGGCAGATGGCCGGTGCCCTTGACGATGGCGTAGGAGGACAGGCGCGTATAGGCGCCGCTGTCGAAGAAGCCGGTGAATTCGCGCGCGACGATGCGCCCGTCGGCCATCACGCCGTCCTTGAGCCGCCAGCGCTCGGCGCCGCGCGGCGCGCCGACCTGCATCTCCTCTTCCCGGTCCCAGGCAAAGCGCACCGGCCGCCCGGTCAGGATCGCGCCGAGAACGGCGGTCGGCTCGACGATGCTGTCGACCTTGCCACCGAAGCCGCCACCGGCCGTGCCGCCGATGAAGTGCAGGCGCGAGGACGGGATGTCGAGGAGCTTGGCCGTGGTGCCAAGCGAGAAGAACAGCGCCTGCGTGTTGGTGTAGCAGACATAGCGGTCGTTCTGTTCGGGCGCCGCGATGGCCCCGCAGGTCTCGATCGGCGCCTGCTCGATCGGCGACATCTGGTACTCGGCCTCGACGATATGGTCGGCGCGGGCGAAGGCCGCGTTCACGTCGCCGAAGCGCAGTTTCTGGTGATCGTAGCGCTCGTGATAGTCGAAGCTGTTGTTGGGATAGACCTCGTTGACCACCGGCGCGCCGGGCTTCAGCGCCTCCTCGGGGTCGAGGACATGGGGCAGCACCTCGTAGTCCACCCGCACCTGGGCCACCGCCTCGCGCGCCAGGCGTTCGGTGTCGGCGATCACCCAGGCCACCGTCTCGCCCTTGTAGCAGACCTTGTCGTGGGCGCAGAGGGGCTCGTCGTCCTTGCCGAAATTGATCAGCGACAGCAGGGTGTTGAGGTTGTTCGGCACGTCCCTCGCGGTCGCGACGCGGCGCACGCCCGGCATCCGCTCGGCCTCGCGCGTGTCGATCGAGCGGATTCGCGCATGGTGGTGGGGCGAGCGGACGGCGCGCATATGCAGCAGGCCGTCGAACAGATGGTCGTCGTAATAAGGCGTGCGTCCTGTGACATGGCCGAGAATGTCCTGGCGGATGGTCGGCTGGCCGATCTCCTTCAGCGTGTCGTCGCGTTCGTCGGCGAACAGGTCCTTGCGGAACTCGATGCTGGTCATGCCGCGCCCCTCATCCGCTGGCTCGCCCTCATGACCGCGTCGATGATGGGTTCGTAGCCGGTGCAGCGGCACAGATTGCCGGAGATCGCCTCGGCCACCTCGTCGCGGCTCGGGCTGGGCTGCCGGTCGAGCAGCGCCTTGGCGGCCATCAGCATGCCGCTGGTGCAGAAGCCGCACTGGGCGGCGAACTCTTCCATGAAGGCCGTCTGGAGCGGATGGAGCTGCGGCCCGCCGGCCAGTCCGCCGGTGGTATTGATGCGCCGCCCCTCGACGGTTTCGGCCAGTGTCAGGCAGGCCAGATGCGGCTGGCCGTCGATCAGCACGGTGCAGGCGCCGCAGGTGCCCTGGGCGCAGCCCTGCTTCGGCGACAGATCGCCGGCGCCGCGCCGCAGGACGTCGATCAGATTGGCGCCCTCGTCGACGAACAGCGCGGTCTCGGCGTCGTTCAATGTGAATCGGACGGGTGTCTTGGCCATCAGCGCGCCTCCCTCAGCAGCAGGCGCCGCAGATGCACCGGGGCGACCTCGCGCCGGTACCATTCGCTCGCCAGCGCGTCGTCGGCCGGGGCGAGCCCGTCGAGACAGGCGGCCACCGCGCGCTCGATGCCGGCCGGGTCCAGTGTGCGGTCCCGCAAAGCGCGCTCCGCCGCCTTGGCGCGCAGCGGGGTCGGCCCCATGCCGCCGAAGGCGATCCGCGCGTCGGTGATGCGGCTGCCGCCCTGCAGCCAGGCGGCGATGGACAGCATCGACACGCCCTTCGGCTTGACCCGGCTGATCTTGGCCCAGCGGAATTCCGACGCGGTGGCGCGCGGCAGGATGACCGCCGTCACCAGTCCGCGCTGGCGGTCGCGACCGGCGAGGAAGGTTTCCATCGGCTCGGAGGCACCACCGGCCATCTCGACCCGCGCATCCAGCGCCAAGAGCGCGGTGGCCAGGTCGCCATAGGGATGCGCCGCGAAGAGATTGCCGCCGACTGTCGCCATATTGCGGACCGCAGGCCCGCCGATCATCCGGGCCACCGGATGCAGGATCTCGGCGTCGCGCGCGGCGAGAAGATCGGCCATGGTGGCGCCGGCGCCGATCCTCAGGCCGGTGCCGTCGGACCGTATCTCGCGCGGCATGGTGCGGGCCCGCACGATGCGGTCGAAGGACGGATCGGCGTAGTTCACGCCGCGCATCACCAGCGTGCCGCCGGCCAGGAAGCGGGTGCGATCGCCCATCTGCCGGGCCGCCTCGTCGAGTGTCGCGCAGGTCTGAACGCTCAGCATGTCAGGCCCCCAGCTCGGTTCGGATCGCCTCGAAGCCGGCGACATAGATGCCGTCGCCGACCGCGGCCCCCAACTCGGCCTCCCGGCCCTTCGGCGTGTCGAAACGGCTTTCCCAGTGCCAGAAGGTGGCGTCGCCATCGGTGACCGGGGACAGCCGGATGTGGGCGACGTAGTTGAGCAGCGGGATCGGCGTATCGAGCAGGCAGTAGGTCATCGACATCTCGGCATCCGACAGGGTCAGCAATTGCTCGCGCAGCTCCTCGCCGGTCTCGAGCCGGAAGCGGCGCACGGCGCCCACCTGGTCGGTCACGCGGCCGCGCTCGACCTGGCTGGTGGCGACCGCCGGGTGCCAGCGGTCGTGGCCATTGAAATCGCGCACGATCTCCCAGACCGCCTCGACCGGCGCCTCCAGAACGGTGCTGCGAACGACGTGAACCATGAGCGCCGCCTAGCCCCCGAAATGCCGTTTGAGCGCGTCGAAACCGCCCTGGAACACGTTGCGGCCGGTGCCGGTGACGAGATCGGTCTCGTCCTTCGGATCGCAGCTGAATTCGGCCGACCATTCGGCGAAGCAGTGTCCCGTATCGGTGACCGGCGTCAGGCGCAGGGTCGCCATGTAGTCCGACCAGGGCTGCGGGCCGTCGAGCATGACGTAGGTGACGAACAGGTCGTAATCCGACATGCCGACGAGCTGCTCGCGGATGTTGTCGCCGCTCTGCAGGTGGAAGCTGCGGATGCAGCCGATCTTGTCGGAGGGCAGGGCGTCCTCGATGCGGCTGTCGCGGATGCGCGGATGCCATTTCGGCAGCGCGTTGAAGTCGCGGATCCGCTCCCACACGCGGGACGCCTCGGCCGGAATGACCGAGCTGACATAGACCCTCGCCATGTCAGCGGCCCTCCTTCTTGTCGGCGGCGACCTTCGGCGCCTTGGCCCGCGCCGCTTCCGACGCCGCGCGGGTCATGTCGGAGGCGTTGCGGAAGATGTCGGACTTGGCGATGTTCGCCCCGTCGATGCCGATGTCGGAGAGGAGGCTGTCGACGAAGGGCGCCTGGACGCGGTAGCGCAGGGCCGAGTTCATCACCTCGTCCGTCGGGCTCGGGCCCTGCCCCCCGCCGCCGCCACCGCTGGCGCCATTGCCGCTGCCGCCGCCATTCGCCCAGTCGAGGCCCTGTGTCCCCGACCCGCCGAGCTGCATGATGCGGATGTCGTTGATCTTCTCCAGCGGCTTGACGCTGGCCGCCACGATGCCTTCCACATGCTCCAGCATCTTGCGCTTGAACAGGCTGGCGCGGGCGCCGTCGGTGAGGACGTTCTCGGCCTCGTTGATGAGCTTCTGCGCCTCGGCCTCGACCGCGGCACGGATCTTCTCGGCCTCGGCGCCGATGCGCTTGCGCTCGGCTTCCAGCTCGGCGCCGGTCACGCCGACCGTCTTGGCACGGCGTGCGACCTCGCTCTCGGCCGTGGTCTTGACCTTCTCGCTGGCCTCGACGGCGCGGGCGCGGGCGTTCTCGGCCTCGACCGCGGCGGCGCTTTCATCCAGCGACTTGCGATACAGCGCGATGGTCTTTTCCATCGTCGCTTCCTCGACGGCCCGTTCGCGGGCGATCTCCAGCTTGCGGCGCTCGGCCTGATGGCCGATGCGGGCGTCGTCGAGACCCCGTTCCGAGGCGATCTTGGCGCGCTCGACCTCTTCCTGGCTGGCGATCTCGGCCTCGCGCAGCGCCTGCATGCGGGCGACCTCGAGCTGCTCCAGCACCTTGCGGCGCTCGAGCTTGCGGGAATCGAGGTCCTGCTCGGCGAGGATCTTCTCGGCATCGACCGTCTTGGCCTTGGAGACGCGGGCCGCCTCGATCGCCTCGTCGGCGGCGATCTGCGCGGCATCCATCGCCTTGTTGCGCTCGATCTCCAGCTCGCGGATGCGGCGGTCGCGGGCGATCTTCTCGGCCGTGGTCTCCGCCTCCTTCTCGATCCGCTGGCCCTCGACCAGGCGGCGCGAACTGATCTCGGCGGCCTCGATGGCCTCCTGATGCTCGATCTCGCGGGAGCGGATTTCCGTGTCCCGGTCGATGGCGGCGGCGCGGGTGCGCTTCTCCTCGGCGATCCGGGCCGTGGCGATCGCCTCCTGCGCCGTCACGCTGGCGACGTCCACGGCGCGGTTGCGGGCGATTTCGCGCTCGCGCATGTCCTGCTCGTAGGCGATGCGGTCGGCCGCGAGCTTCTTCTCCTTGGCGATGCGCTTGGCCTCGACAGCCTCCTGCTTGGCGGTGTCGGCAAAGGCCACCGCCTGTTCGCGGGCCAGATCGCGCTCCTTGGTGCGCTCCTCGCTCTCGATCCGCTCGACCGAGGTGCGAGCCTCGGTGGCGATCCGGGCCTTCTCCACCGCCTCGCGCGACGCGATCTCGGCCTCGTCGATGGCGCGGTTGCGGGCGATTTCGAGGCTGCGAACCCGCTCCTCCTGTCCGATACGCTCCTTGGCCGTGGCCTCGGCAGCCTCGATCTCGGCGGCGTCGAGCAGGCGGCGGCGGGCGATCTCCAGCGCACGGGTCTCCTGTTCGGAGGCGATCCGCTCGGCGGCGAGGGTCTTCTCGCGGGCGATCCTGGCCGCCTCGGTCGCCTGCTGCGAGGCGATCTCGGCCTCTTCCAGCGCCTTCTTGCGCTCGATCTCCAGCGAGCGGGTCTCGCGGTCGGAGGCGATGCGGGCGGCGCTGACGGCGCGTTCCTGGATGATGCGCAGCTTCTCTGCCGCTTCGCGGGCGGCGATCTCGGCCTCCTCGATGGCCAAATTGCGGGCGATCTCGCGTTCGCGCGTCGCGCGCTCCAGCGAGATGCGGGCCTCGCTGACCTCGTTCTCCTGTGCGATGCGGGCTTTTTCGACGCTCTCCTTCGCGCTGATCTCGGCCTCGTCCACGGCCCGCTTGCGGGCGATCTCGTTGGACTGGGTGTCCTGGTCCTTCTCGATGCGGGCGCGGGTCAGCTCGCGCTCCTGGGCGATGCGCGCCTTCTCGATGGCTTCGCGCGCCGCGATCTCGGCGGCGTCGGTGTCGCGCGTCGAGGTGATGCGGGTTTCCGACAGGACGCGCTCCTGCTGGATGCGGGCCTTTTCGATGGCCTCGCGCGTCGTGATCTCCGCTTCGTCGATGATGCGGGCCCGCTCGATCTCGTGCTGGCGGATCGTCTGTTCGGACGCGATGCGCGCTTCGGCGATGCTGCGCTCGTTGGAGATGCGGGCCTTCTCGATGGCCTCGCGGTTCAGGAGGGTGGCCTCCTCGCCCTCCTTCTCGCGTTCGGAGCGTTCGCGGGCCAGATCGGCGCGCTGCTGGGCGCGGCGGAACTCGATCTCGCGCTCCTGCTCCAGCCGGGCGTTCTCGCTGTCGCGCTCGATCCCCAGCGACTGCTTCTCGGCCTCCAGATTGCGGGCGCGGATCAGGAGGGAGGTTTCCTGCTCGATGTCGTTGCGCATCTTGCGCCGGCTCTCGATCGCCTCGATGACGCTCGTCAGACCCTCGGCGTCGAAGCGGTTCGAGGGATTGAAGAACTCGATCTCGGTCTGGTCGATGTCGAGGATCGCGACGCTTTCCAGTTCGAGCCCGTTCTTGTCGAGCCCCTCCTGCGCGGTGGCGATGACCCGGCGCACATAGTCGCCGCGATGCTCGTGCAGTTCCTCGATCGTCATCTCCGCGGCGACGGTGCGCAGCGCCGAGACGAACTTGCCCTCCAACAGCTGATGGATGCGTTCGGGCTCCAGCGTGCGCCGGCCGAGCGTCGAGGCGGCGAGCGTCACGCCCTCCCTGGTCTGGGCGACGCGGACATAGAAGGACGCCTCCACGTCGATCCGCAACCGGTCCTTGGTGATCAGGGCCCGCTCACGCTCGCGCGTGACGTTGAGGTCCATCGAGTTCATGTTGACGGGGGTGATGTCGTGGACGATCGGCCAGACGAAGGCGCCGCCGTCGATCACCACCTTCTCGCCGAGGAAACCGGTCCGCACAAAGGCGATTTCCTTGGTCGACCGCCGGTAGAGCCAATTCATCACCCAGTAGAGGATGAACACGACGATGACGGCCAGGATGAGCCAGAGGATGAGTTGTCCGATGAGTTCGCCGGTCATTACTGATCCCTCCCCGCTTCGGCCCTGCGGCCGATCATCTTGAACCGTCGCGTCTGCTCGGTGAGCGCGATTTCGGTCGGCAGCCGTTCCATCGAGGAAGCGCCGTAGAAGCCGTGGCAATTCGTGGTGTTGGCGAGGACGTATTCGGCGTCCTCGGGCTGGGCGACCGGGCCGCCATGGACGAGGACCAGCACGTCCGGATTGACCTCCAGCGCGGCCTTCGCCAGCCGGTCGGTCACCGCCGGCGCGTCCTGCAGCGCCACGCCGGTTTCCGCGCCGATCGCGCCGCCGGTGGTGAGGCCCAGATGCACGACGATGATGTCGGCACCGGCCGCCGCCATGGCGCGGGCATCGTCCTCGCAGAACACGTAAGGGGTCGTCAGCATGTCCCGCGCATTGGCGAGGCGGATCATCTCGACCTCCAGCGCGTAGGACATGCCGGTCTCTTCGAGATTGGCGCGGAAGCTGCCGTCGATCAGGCCGACGGTCGGAAAGTTCTGGACGCCGGAAAAGCCCGCCGCCTTCACCTCGTCGAGGAAGCGGTCCATCATCCGGAACGGGTCGGTGGCGCAGACGCCGGCCAGGACCGGCGTGCGCTTGACCACCGGCAGGACCTCGTTCCCCATCTCCAGGACGATGGCGTTGGCGTCGCCATAGGGCATCAGGCCGGCCAGCGAGCCGCGCCCGGCCATGCGGAACCGGCCGGAATTGTAGATGACGATGAGGTCGATGCCGCCGGCCTCCTCGCATTTGGCCGACAACCCGGTGCCGGCACCGCCGCCGACGATGGGCTCGCCCGCGTCGCGCATGGCGCGAAATCTCGTCATCAGGGTCTGGCGGTCGTGCATGGTCAGGCTCTCCGGGACAGTTTCGACGGGCTTTGCGGGCGCGAATGCAGGCTTCGGAAGCTGCGCAGGATCTCCGCCGCGAAGGCCGGGTCGTTGATGTTGTGGGGGACGCGAACGAGCTTGCGGGACGCGGTCTGACGCACCGTTTCTTCCAGCGCGGCAAACAGCGCGCGGTCGGCGGCCGGGTCCCAGAAGGTCTGGCCGGGCGCATCGAGCGCCGAGACGCCGCCCTCGGGCAGGTAGAACCGCACCGGACCGTTCATGCGGTTGAGCTTCTCGCCGATGAAGCGGCCCATCTCGGCGTTTTCCGCCGGTGTCGTCCGCATCAGGGTGATCTGCGGATTGTGCTCGTAGAACAGCCGGTCGCGATAGCGCTCGGGCACCGTCTCGGGGGCGTTGAAATTGACCATGTCGAGGGCGCCGCAGGCGCCGATATAGGGCTGTCCGCTGGCGATCATCGCGTCGAACCGGGTTTCGTCGGCCGCGAAGACGCCGCCGGCGACCATGTCGCAGATCTCGGTGGTGGTCAGGTCGAGGACGGCGCCGAGCATGCCGCTCGCCACGAGCTTTTCCATGGTCCGCCCGCCGGTGCCTGTGGCGTGGAAGACGAGGCAGTCATAATCGGCTTCCAGCTCCTTCACGACGGCCTGGACGCAGGTCGTGGTGACCCCGAACATGGTCAGGCCCACCGTCGGGCGGTCGGCCGCCGGGGCAGCGCTCGCCCGCGCCTTCACCATGCCGGCGACGGCGTTGGCGGCATTGGCCAGAACCTGCCGGGTGATCGTGTTGAGCCCCTGCACGTCGGCGACGGACGGCATCAGGGTGATGTCGGAGGCGCCGACATATTGCGCGGTGTTGCCGGAGGCGACGGTCGAGACGACGAGCTTGGGAACGCCGACGGGAAGGCTGCGGAAGGCCGGCGCCACCAGGGCCGTGCCGCCCGATCCGCCGGCGGCCAGCAGCCCGGCGACGTCGGTCTGGGCCTGCATCCAGCGCTCGAAGGCGAGGGTCATGCCGGCCACGGCACTCCCCCGGTCGCCGGTGAAGACGCCCGCCGCGCCGCGCGGATGGTGGCCCGCCACGACATTGGGCGGCGTGTCGGCGCCCGACGGCTTGCCGCTGGTCGACAAATCGACCATGGCGACGCGCAGTCCGGCAGCCTTGACGATGTCGCGCATGTAGCGCAGCTCGGCGCCCTTGGTGTCGAGCGTCCCGCAGACATAGACGGTGCCGCCCCGCGTCGCCGCGGGCGCCATCGGGCGGCCTGCCGTGGTCGGGGTCTCGGCCGGCTTGGTGACGGTGCGCGCGGCGCGCTCGATGACGTGGACCGGCACGTTCACCGACCAGCGGGTCGGGAGCTTCGGATTGGACAGGTAGATGCGGACCGGGCCGCTCTCGGCCGGCGTCGCGGCCTCGCGGCGCGGGGCATCGGGCCCCGACGTCTCGTCATGGGCGTGGCGGCCGACGCCGAGAAGCGCCTGCTGCAGGTCGCGGTCGGCGGCGAGAACGCTCGCCTCCATCACCCGGTCGACCTTGCCGTTGATCATGATCGCGACGCGGTCGGCGACGGAACAGGCAACGCCGATATTCTGCTCGATCACCAGGACGTCGATGTCGCCTTCCTCACCGAGCCGCACCAGCATTTCGGCGACCTGGTTGACGATCACCGGGGCAAGGCCCTCGGTCGGCTCGTCCATCACCAGAAGGCGAGGGTTGAGGAGCAGCGCCCGGCCGATGGCGAGCATCTGCTGTTCGCCGCCGGACAATTGCCCGCCGCCATTGCTGCGGCGCTCGGCCAGGCGCGGAAACACCGAATAGATGCGTTCGGGCGTCCAGGCGCCGCCCTTGCTCGCGACGAGCTGCAGATGCTCGTCGACCGTCAGCGACCGCCACAAGCGGCGCCCCTGCGGCACGTAGCCGACGCCCATGCGGGCGATCTCGGCCGGGGTGCGTCCGGCAATGGCCTGCCCGGCCAGCGCGATCGACCCGGCGCGCACCGGCACCAGGCCCATGATCGCCTTGCACAGGGTGGTCTTGCCCATGCCGTTGCGGCCGACGACCGACAGGATGCCGCCGCCGATGCGCAGGTTCACGCCCTGCAGGGCGTGGCTGTGGCCGTAATAGACGTTGAGGTCGCGGACCTCGAGGATGGGCGTACCCTCAGCCATGCCCGCCTCCGAGATACAGCGCCTGGACCTCGGGATCGTCCTCGATCTCGGCCGGCTTGCCTTCCTTGAAGACACGGCCGTTGTGCATCATCGTGACCCGCTCGCTGACCCTGAGGGCCACGTCCATGTCGTGCTCGATGATGATGAAGCCGACATGGCCCGGCAGGCCGGTCAGGATGCCGATCAGTTCGCGCCGCTCGGTCGGCGACAGGCCGGCGGCGGGCTCGTCGAACAGGATGAAGCGCGGCGCCCCCGACAGCGCCATGGCGATCTCCAGCTGGCGCTGCTGGCCGTAGCTGAGATCGGCCACGGTCTGGTCCATCACGTCGCCGAGATTGACCGTGCGCACGAGATCCTCGGCGGTCGCCACCAGCGCGTCGCGGTTGCCCGGTCGGCGAAACGAGAACCGGCCGCGCGAGACGCCGCGGCAAGCCAGATAGACATTGTCCCGGACGCTCAGCCCGCTGAACAGCAGCGAGATCTGATAGGTGCGCCGCAGGCCGCGCCGGATCCGCTCCTGGGCGGGAAACTCGGTCACGTCCTCGCCGAAAAAGCGGATCGCGCCGGTGGTCGGCGGAAAATCGCCGGTGATGCAGTTGAACAGGGTGGTCTTGCCGGCGCCGTTCGAGCCGAGCACCGCGTGGCGCTCGCCGGGGCGCACCTTCAGGTCGATGCCGCCCAACGCCTCCAGGGCGCCGAAGCGTTTCGAGACGCCGCGCAGTTCGAGGGCGTAGTCGTCGCTGGCGCCGCGCGAGGGTGCGGCGGTGCTCATGGCGCCTGCCTCCGGTCGGTGCCGGTCAGCGGATCGCGATTGCGGTTCTCGCGGAACTTGTCCCACATGCCGAGGAATCCGTCGGGCGAGAAGAACACCACGACCAGGAAGCCGATGCCGACCAGGAGCTGGAAGCGTTCGCCGGACAGGCCAAGCGAGATCAGGACGTCGGTGGAGAAGGTCTTCAGAAGCACGTAGATCAGCGCGCCGATGAAGGCTCCGATCGGATGGCGCAAGCCGCCGACGACCGCGATGACGAGGATGTCGATGGCCGGCTGGATGCCGACCGTGCCGGGCGAGATCTGCTGGCTCTGCCAGGTCAGGAGGATGCCGCCGACGCCGGCGATCAGCCCGGCAAAGGCATAGGCCGCGACCCGGTGCGCGGTAACGTTGTAGCCGAGCGCCGCCATCCGGCGCGGATTGTCGCGCACGCCCTGCAAGGCCAGGCCGAAGGGCGCGCGGCTGATGTAGAGGACGGCGAAATAGCCCACCGCCGCCCAGAACAGCGACAGATAGTAGAACGGCACCGACTCGCGCCAGTTCACCCCGAACAGCTGCGGCGGCAGCACCGAGTTGAAGCCCGAGAAGCCGTTGAAGACGTCGAAGTTCTGGCGGGTGAAGTAGAAGAACGCCGCCGCGATGGCGAGGGTGATCATGATCGTGTAGATGCCCTCGGTCCGCACGGCGAGCCAGCCGACCGCGGTGGAGAACAGCATGGTGATCGCCAGCGCCAGCGGGATCACCACCCACCAGGGCCAGCCCTGCGAGACCGCGCTGACGCCGCTCACGCCGAAGATCGCGACGAGGTAGCCGGCCAGTCCGGCGAAGGACATCTGCGCCAGGCTGACCATGCCGCCATAGCCGGCGAGGAACATCAGGCTCAGGGCGATGAGGCCGAGGACGAAGGCCCAGCCCATGATCTGGAACAGGAAGAAGCCCGAGGCAAAGGCCGGCATCACCAGAAGCAGCAACCCGACCACCCAGTAGGCCGCGGGGACCCGCTCGAGGCCCGAGGGCCGAGCCGTGACGGAGGGCCTGTCGATCGCCACCATCTAGGCGCGCCCCATAAGGCCGTAGGGGCGGAAGGCCAGCACTACGACCATGATCAGGAAGGTCAGCACCACCGCGTAGGTCGGAAAGTAGACCGAGCCGAACTGCTCAGCCATGCCGATCAGCAGGGCCCCGAGGGCGGCGCCGGGGATCGAGCCCATGCCGCCGACGATGACGACGACGAGGGAGGCGAGGAGAAACCGCGTATCCTCGCCCGGCGCGACCGACTGGAAGGTGCCGCCCACCACCCCGGCGACCCCGGCAAGGCCGGCCCCGAAGGCGAAGACACAGGCGAAAACGAGCTGGATGCGCACGCCGGTCGCCGACAGCATGTCGCGATCGTCGACGCCGGCGCGCACCAGCATGCCGATCCGGGTCCGGTTGAGCATCAGCCACATGGCGAGGCCGACGACCACGGCGGCGAGGAAGATGACGATGCGCACGGACGGATAGCGCAGGAAGATCAACTCGCCGCGCCGGTCGTAGCCGGTGGTGAAGAAGGTATCGAGCGGCCCGGAGAGCCATTGCGGCGGGGTGATGTTGTAGAAATCGCCGCCGAAGCTCCACAGCATCAGGTCGGCCAGCACGATGGAGATGCCGATGGTCACGAGGGTCTGGCGCAGATCCTCGCCCTCCATCCGGCGGAAGACGAAGATCTGCATCAGAACGCCAATCAGGCCGACGATGATGAAGGCCACCGGGAAGGCCAGCAGCCACCAGCCGGTGATGTCGGCGGTGTAGAAGCCGACATAGCCGCCGATCAGGTAGAGCGAGCCATGGGCGAGATTGACGTTGCGCATCAGCCCGAAGATCAGGGTGAAGCCCGACGCGACGAGGAAGTAGAGCCCGCCGAGGGTGACGCCGTTGAACAGCGCGTTGAGGAAGATCTTCTTGCGGCCGATGACGTCTTCGAGGCCCTCGGGCCAGACGGCGAAGATCGCCCACAGGAGGACGACCGCCACGATTGCCAGGATCGCGGTCCAGATCGGATGCCGGGTCGCAAAGACCCTCACGTCTCGGCCCTCCGGCCGGTCCGTGCCTGGCAAACCTCAGGTCGCGTCACAAAGATCACGGCTCATCTCCCCCGAGCCAGTGGCTCTTCAGGGACAGATGCTAGTTCGGGCGGGGGCTCGGCGGCATACCCGATAGTCTGGTGCGGTCCCCCATCATCGGAAAAGCGCCCGACGTCACATGCGCCACCCGGCGGTATTCGCTCGGCGCGATGCCGACATTGGAGGAGAAGAACCGGGTGAAGCTCGCCTGACTGGAAAAGCCGAGATCGAAGGCGATGTCGGTCACCGATTTGGGCGTGCTCAGAAGGTCCGAAATGGCGTTTTCGGAGCGCAGCGTGTTGATGTAGACATTCGGCGTCACGCCCATGAACTGCTTGAACAGCTTGAAGAAATGCGGGCGCGACAGGCCGACGGAGCGGGCGACCTCGTCGATCGGCATCTCCTCGCCGACCTTCTCCTGGATCAACCGCAGCGAGCGGCGCACGCGAAAGTCGGAGAACCGGCGCAGGGCCGAGGGGCGGCGGCCGTGGCGCTGGTCCCAGGACAGGCTGAAGCACTCCTGCGTCAGGGTGAACAGCAATTCGTCGAACGCCATGGCGTTCTCGTTGCCCATCAACAGGACGGTGATCCGGGTCAGCAATTCGCGCTGCCTCTGGTTGAGGGTCAGCCGCGACCGGCCGAAGGACAGCGAGAACTCCGCCATGTCGCTGTTTTCCAGGAACCACATCGGCTTGATGTAGAGAACGAGGCAGATGTTGATCCGGCCTTCCGGCACGTGGAAGGAGTGCGGCTCCCACGGGCTGACCGCGACGGCATGGCCGGGTGTCAGGTCGCTGCGCGCATTGTGCACCATCAGGCTGGCGGCATCGCCGCCCACGTAGAACACCAGATGCCCCTCGCGATGGGCATGGGTGGTGATGGTGCGATCAAGCTCGTACAGCGCGGCACGGCCGAAGGCGCCGTGACACACCGCGATAGCATGGCTCATTTCGTGATCCTCCCGATCAACGACGGCCGCGCGGCTTCTCCCTCCGCTTCGACCGGCCAATTATCGGGCCATGTTCCGCGCGGCCAGACAAGTTCGAAGAACAAAGAAACAGTCTTTGCGGTATACAGCGCACGCCGGCCGCGAGTGCTTCAAACGTGCCTAAGAGGCGGTGTAGGCCGTCTTCACGCTGCTGTAGAATTCCGCTGCGAAGGCCCCCTGCTCGCGCGGCCCGAAGCTCGAGGCGCGCGTTCCGCCGAACGGCACGTGATAGTCGACGCCGGCCGTCGGCAGATTGACCATGACCATTCCGGCACGCGCGTTGCGCTTGAAATCGCTGGCGTATTTCAGGCTCTCGGTACAGATGCCGGCGCACAGCCCGAAATCGGTCTCGTTGGCGGTCGCCAGCGCCTCGTCATAGTCGCGCACCCGGATGACGGAGGCGACGGGACCGAACACCTCCTCGCGATTGATGGCCATGTCGCTGGTCGTTTCGGTGATCAGGGCCGGCGACAGGAAGAAGCCCTCCGTCGCCTGCGTCACCCGGTCACCCCCGACCCTGAGGCTGCCGCCCTGGGCTCGTGCGCGGGCGATGGCCGCCTCGTCGATACGAAGCTGCGCTTCGTCGACCACAGGCCCGATGTCGGTGCCGTCCTCCAGCGCATGGCCGGTGCGCAGCCCGGCAAGGCGCTCGGCGACCGCGCTGACGAAACGGTCGTGGATGCGCTCGGTCACGATCAGCCGCGACGAGGCGGTACAGCGCTGCCCGGTGGAGAAATAGGCGCCGTCCACGGCCGCCGCGACGGCGCGGTCGAGATCGGCATCGTCGAGGACGACGAGCGGGTTCTTGCCGCCCATTTCCAGCTGCACCTTGCGCTGCAACGGCGCGCTGGCGGCCATGACCCGCGCGCCGGTCGCCTGCGAGCCGGTGAAGCTGATCGCATCGACGCGGGCGTCGTCCAGCATTGTCTGCCCGACGACGGAGCCGGGACCGGTCAACAGATTCAGGACGCCGGCCGGCAATCCGGCGCGCTGCAGAATATCGGCCAGCGCCCAGGCGCAGCCGGGCGCCAGTTCGGCGGGCTTGAACACCACCGTGTTGCCCCAGGCGAGCGCCGGCGCGATCTTCCAGGCCGGGATCGCCATCGGGAAGTTCCACGGCGTGATGATGCCGACGACGCCCACCGGCTCGCGGGTGATCTCGATATTCACGCCGGGACGGACCGACGGCAGGAACTGGCCGCCGGTGCGCAGCGGCTCGCCGGCGAAATAGCGCAGGATGCGACCGGCCCGCGCCACTTCGGCGATGGCATCGCGCAGGACCTTGCCCTCTTCGCGGGCCAGCAGGCGGCCGAGTTCGTCGGCCCGGCGCAGCACCTCCTCGCCCGCCCGGTGCAGGATGTCGGACCGGGTCTGCGGATCGGTGCGACCCCAGGCGGGTGCGGCGGCGGTCGCCGCGGCGATGGCGGCCTCCGCCTCGGACCGGCCGGCCTGGGCATGGACATCGACGATGTCGGAGACGTCGGACGGGTTCACATTGGGCAAGCCGTGGGAGGTCGTGACCCATTCCCCGCCGATCAGCAGCGGCTTCAAAAGACCCCCTCCAGCACCGTGCGGGCAGCGCCTTTCGGCAGGATGTCGGCGCGCTCGGCCTCGGACACCGCCTCGTCGAGATCGTCCGGCGTCAGCCCGAGATCCGACAGGCGCGGCACGAGGATGGGGATCGCGCCGAGATAGGCCGACAGCCGCTCGGTCGCGGCGCCCTCGCGCCGATCCGCGCCGGCACCGATCATCCGGCCGAGGAGATCGGTGCGCTCGACTTCCGCCTCCATCGCCGCCAGCGCTCCCGGCAGGAGCAGCCGCGCGGCGGCCAGCGCATCGAGGCCGGAATGCTGGGCGGCCAGCACCACCGCCAGCATCTGGGCCGGGCCCAGCCCCTTCTGCTGGCTCAGCGCGGCATTGAGGCCGGCGGCCATCAGCTCGCGGCTGACCGTGACGTCGGGGGCCGCCGCGAGCCGCGGCAGATTGGCGACGCTACGGCTGAAGGCGTCGAGCGCCATGCCGTCGGCGGTCGGATTGTAGGTGGAGGCCAGATAGGATTCGAGACTGCGCACCAGGCTGCGCAGGGCCGAGCGCAGATTGTCCTCAGCACCGGCCGACAGGATCAGCGTCGGATCGCAGATCAGGACGTCGGGCAGGCCGCTGCGCCAGCTTTCGACATTGCGCCGGCAGGGGTCGGGCAGGCCGTCGATGCCCGGCACGGCATAGAGCTTGGGCCGCGGCCCGAATTGCGACAGCATCTTGCGGGCCTTGCGGCCGAGCTCGATCGCCCGGGCCGCCCCGAAGGCGATGATGGTGTCGACGCGCTGGCCGGCGAACTGCTCGCACAGGGCCACGGCGGCGGTCGACAGGTCGGCCGTTTCGGCGAGATCGAAGGACAGGATGTCGGTTGCGACCGGCAGGCCGGACAGGATGACCTCGCGGCTCTCGGCGGCGCCGGGCGCGTCGGGGACGATCAGCAGCGGTGCGAGCAGCGCCATGCTCTCGATCTCCGAATGCAGCGCCTCGGCGAGAACGGCGTCGGCAAAGTGCACGCGCGTGGGATAGGTGATGAGCGTCATTGCCCCGGCCGATGCGATATGTCGGGAAGACGGCGGCCCGGGCGCATGCGCACCCGGGCCGCTGGCTCTCGCGTCAGTAGGACTTCTGACAGGCCGGAACGTCGCGGCTCGGCAGGCCGATGGCATCGAAGGCGGCCCGCTCGATGCCCAGCGTCTGGTTCACGTCGTCGACCTTGCGGACCATCTTGTTGGCCAGCGTGCCGTCATCGAGTTCCACCACTTCAGTCACGAAGTTCGCGCCGATCGCCTGGCGGTTCTCGTCGAGGGTGATGTCGCCGTTCGGCGCCTCGAGCTTGAGGTTCGACAGGCAGTCGCGGAACTTCGTCTGGCCGTCGGAGAGGTCGCCCTCGACCGTGCTGAGGCACTGCAGCGCCGCGCTGGTGGCGTTGTAGTAGCCGGTCGCGAACAGCGACGGGGTCGGGAAGCGATCGCTCTCGGGGAAGCTGTCCTGATAGAGCTTCACCCATTCCTGCCAGCGCGGATCGTCCCAGGTGTCGGCCTGCGGGCCGGAGGACGGGACCCCGATCAGGGCCTGCTTGGCGCTGCCTTCCGACGACAGCACCGATCCGTCGACCATGATCGAGCCGCCGATGAGGTTCGCCTGGCCGCCGGCCTGCTGATACTGGTTGAGGAAGTTGACGGCGTCGCCGCCGCCCAGGCCCAGATAGATGGCGTCCACGTCGTCGGGCAGCGCCGCGATGATCGAGCCGAAATCCTTGGTGCCCAGCGGCACCCAGAACCGGTCGGTGATCTCGCCGCCGGCCCGGCAGAACTCGGTCACGAAGCCGAAGACCTGAGTATAGATGAAGGAATAGTCCTCGCCGATGGTGGCGACGTATTTGTAGTCCTTCTCGTTGAAGACGTATTCGCCGAGACCCGCGGACCATTGCGCGCCGTCGATGTTGAAGCGGAAGAAGTTCTCGGACGGCGTGACGTAGGTGGTCTCCATAGCGCCGGAGATGCCGTTGATGAAGGTGACGTCCGGCCGGGTCTTGGAATAGTCGCGGATCGCAATGCCCTCGGAGCCGGACAAGGGCCCGATGACGATGTCGACGCCGTCCTGGTCGACCAGCTTGCGGGCGCCGCGGGTGGCGCTGTCCGGCGTGGTGTCGGTGGACTGGGTGATGACCTCGATCTTGCGGCCACCGGCCTGGTAGTCGGCCGCCTTCAGCGCCGCCTCCAGGCCGCGCACGCCGTCCTGGCCCGGCACGGTATAGGTCCCTTCGAGCGTTACCAGCACGCCGATCTTGACCGGTTCGGAACTATCCTGCGCCACAGCCTGCGTTGCGCCCGCGGCAAGCAGGGCGAGTGTCGATAAACCGCACATCCATGTAGTTTTCATCTGTTATCCTCCCATAGACTTCGGTCCGCACCACGCCGCTCCTGAGACGGGCCGCCCGAATGCCAAGCCTGACCGAGCCGGCCGAAAGACCGATCACCGGAAGTGCGCTGGCGTATCCTGTGATCTTTTTTTTGCGCCTTGGCGCTTACTGTCGGTCCGCCGGGTCACGCTGCGACAGGCCGCCGAGGCGCAGGCCGAGCACCAGCGCGCCGCCGACCGCGACGAGGGCGGCGATCATCAGCGTCTGCTGCCAGACCGGCCCGTCCGACGGGAGGGTCGAGACAATGCGGATCAGGGCGCCCGCGACACCCAGCGCGAGCGCTTCGAACAGCCCGTCGAGACGCCGCGAGAACAACAAGGCGGCGACGCGGAAGGCGGCGACCAGCATCAGCGTCTGCCCCAGAAGCGCCAGCGCCGGCGTACAGCGGATCATGTTGCCGAGGCTCGTGGCGTCCGCGACGCAGACGCCGTCGGTGAACAGCAGCATGTAGAGCTTGAGGATCAGCGCGATGGCGAGGCCCAGGCCCAAGAGCATCTGGCAGACCACGAGGACGATCTGGGCCGGGCGCTCGAAGGCGCGATAGAGCGACAGGGCCGCCGGCGTGGGCTGGCGGGGTTCCACGTCGCGCTCGTCGTCGCGCCACCGCTCGTCCTGCATGCTTTCGCCCCTCCGTGCCGATACCGGCCAAGGGTCCTCGCCCGGTCGCATAGGCTCAAGCCCGGCGCGCGGCATGCCGTACCCAGGCGTCTGATAAAACGCGTCCGTCTGGCCAGTGGGCGGGAAGGTCGGCCCGCCTCCGCGTTCCGGCATCGCGCCACACGATCGCGCGAGCGGCGGCATCGGCGCTGGTCCGGCAGAGGGTTCGGCAGGCATAATGATCGGCGCGCGGTTGCCGCAGATCAGCGGGCTGCGATCGAGGGAGTGGTGCCGGTTTGGGTTTGCGAGCGACGACAGATGCGGGACGCCCCTGCGCGGAGGGTATCGGCAGCAGGCGCCCGGCGCGGCGCGCGACAGGCTGGCCGGCAGTGGCCCGCGCATGGGGATGCCGCGTGGTCGCGGCGGGGATCGCGGTGGCGATGATGGCAGGGGCCGCTCCTGCCGCGCCGGCCTGTTCCGGGGAGCCGCGCTTGCAGATCAATGGCGTCAATCTGATCCGCACCGAGAATGCGCCCTTCGGGTCGCCGGCCAGCCGCGAGAGCCTCGCCCGGCTGGTAAAGCTCGGCGCCGACAACGTGGCGATCGTGCCGTTCCTCTGGCAGCCGGGGCCTGACGATCCGCAAATCGGGCTCGGGTCCGACATGAGCCTCGACGAGCTGCGCGTAGCGATCGCGGCGGCGCAGGCGGCGGGGCTCGACGCCTTCGTCAAGCCGCATGTGTGGGTGCCGCAGACATGGGCCGGCGCCATATCGATGCCCGACGATGCGGCGTGGACCACCTGGTTCGGCCATTACCGCACGGCGCTGATCGACATTGCCCAGGTGGCGGCGGATGCGGGCGCCACCTCCCTCGCCGTCGGCACCGAGCTGGTGCAATCCACCGGCCGGCCGGAATGGCCTGGGCTGATTGCGGAGATCAGGGCGATCTTCCCCGGCACGCTCGTCTATGTCGCCCACAATGCCGACGAGGCCGAGACGGTGCCGTTCTGGGCGCAGCTCGACCGGATCGGCGTCAGCCTCTATCCGCCGCTCGGCGCCGACGATGCGCGCCAGGACTGGGCGGCGGCGATGGCCGACCAGCTCGACCGCATCGCGGCCGTGTCACGGAAGAGCGGGCGGAAGGTCTGGGTGGCGGAGTACGGATTGCGGTCGGCCGTGGGCGCCGCGGCCAAGCCGTGGGAGAGCGCCGAGGAACGCGACGCGGCGCCCGACGACGTCCTGCAGGCGAGAGTGATCGCCGAGTGGCACTGCCAGTTCGACCCGGCCGTCGTCGAAGGCGCCTGGGTCTGGCGGTGGTTCACCGATCCCGACGCAGGCGGGCGGACCGACACCGATTTCACGGTGCAGGGGAAACTCGCCGAAGGCGTGCTGTTCTGCCAGTGGCGCGGCGGCTGCTGAGCCGCCGGACGGCTCAGAACCGGTGCCAGACAGCGGCGACGAGACCGCGTTCGCGCAGGGCGTTCTCGCCGGCGATGGTGGCGACACCGCCGAGCTGCAGCGACCAGCTTTCATTGACGTCCCAGACGCCGCTGAGCTGCAGCTTGTGTTCGCTGCCGCTGACGAAGAACGATTTCTCGCTGCCGTCGCCGATCGAGTTGAACGACTGGACCAGAAGCAGGAGATCGTCGGCCGGACGGGTGCCGAAGGTCACGTCGGCCTTGAACTCGCTCGGCGGGTCGCCGAAGCGGGCGCGATAGCCGAGCTGGACGTCGAGGAAGGACGACCAGCTTCCGATGCCGAAGGAGCGGCCGTAGAGCATCCGCATGTCGAGCTCGGGATCGGTGTTGCCGATGGAGGCCGGATCGTCGTCGTCAAAGGTGCCCGGGATGCGGGCGACAACCTGTCCCGACAGCACCGAGACATCGTCGGACCACAGCCTGACGCGGCCGCCCAGCTCGGAATAGCCGAGCCCGAAGCGCGAGGCGTCGGTGGGCTGGCCGATATCGACCGACTGGATCTGCGGCTGCAGGATCGCCGTCACCGCGTCGGTGATGCCGTATTCGATCAGCGTGTTCAGCTCGAACTTGCGATAGTCGGGAATATCGACGGCGTTGCCATCGTCGTCGAAGCCCTTGGGCGAATCCGTATAGGTGCCCGAGACGATGATTTGACCGTGGCCCTTCGCCTGGGTCCAGGCGCCGGCATTTGCCGCGGCCGTACCGGCTCCAACAACCGCGGCGGCGAGCAGCGCGCGCAGGGCGACCGCGCCGATCATGGGACGAGCAGCGCGGTGCGGGTGACGACGCGGTCGCCGCCATCCTCCGCGGCCCGCTCGGCCGCGGCGATCGCGTCCGCGACCACGTCGCGCGGGGTCTGCTCGCGCCCGTCGGAGATGACCGTGCCGACGCTCAAGGTCGTGCCGGTGCCGGCGACGCCGGAGCGCGCGCGTGCGGCGAGCTCCGCCAGTTCGGCCTCGGAGCAGTTTCTTGCAAAGGCGACGAAGATGCCGTCGTCGTAATGCGCCAGATGGTCGCCGATGCGAGCCGGCAGCGCCTGCAGGACACGTGCGGTGCTCTTGATCAGATCGCGGGCCGCCTGTTCGCCGTCGCGGACGCGCAGCCGGTCCAGATCGTCGATCTGCCAGGCCAGCGCCCCGAAGCGGGGCACGTCGGCGGCGGGGGCCCGCTGGACGAGCGCCTCGAAGGGTTCCCAGCCGAGAAGACCGGTCAGAGGATCGACAAAGGTCAGGGCACTGGCGGCCCTGCCGGCTTCCGGCCCGCGCCCGGTTTCCAGAAGCTCGGCCTCGCGGGCCTGGCGCAGATCGCGCTCGCCGCGCAGGCGGGCGATGCTGCGCACACGCGCCAGCAGCTCGAGCCGATGGATCGGCTTTGTGACGTAGTCGTTCGCGCCGGCGATGAAGGCCTGGGAAAGGGAGTCGGAATCACTGAGGGAGCTGACCATCAGGATCGGCAGATCCTGGTGCCGGGCATCGGCGCGGATGCGCGCACAGACTTCGATGCCGTCCATGCCGGGCATCATGACGTCGAGCAGCACGAGGTCGAAGGCGTCATCCGACCCGCTGCCGCCCTGCGCCAGACGATCCAGCCCCTCCTGCCCGGAGGTGGCGAAGGTCAGATCCTCGTAGCCGCCGGACGACAGGGTGACGGCCATGATGTCCCGGGCATCCTCGGAATCGTCGACCACCAGTATGCGCATCACTTCCCCCTTCAACGCGCCCGGCCCGTCCCGAAACCCGCTACAGCGCGGGCGGGGTGCGGGCCGCCGCGGCCGCCCCTGTCTCATCCGGCAGGCTGCGGCTCCGGTTCCGGCCGGCGTGCATCGCGGACCAGTCTTTCATACACCCGCCATCCCTCGAAATGGTAAACGAGCCCATAATCGCGGGCACCGTTGCGGAAGAGTCGCGGGAACGCCTGGTTGATGCGATCGCGCACCACGATGTCGGCCGCCGGGTCGCGGACCGCGACGAAACGCGTCTGCAGCCTTGCCGCCAGAAGATCGAGTTCGAAGCGCGCCGAGCCCGGCACGACAAGGCCGGCACCGGTGCCGCGCAGCGCCACCAGCTCGGGATAGGCATTGGTGTCGACGAGGATCTCCGACCGGGAGGCGAGGAAGCCGGCGAGTTGCCCGAACGGGGTCGGCGCGGCCTCGGACCGTCCGAGTGCGGCATCGCGCCACGCGGCGGTGTCGGCGGTCGGATTGTCGGCCAGCCAGAAGACGCTGCCGACGAGGCCGGCGGCGAGAAAAAGGCTGGTGCGCATCATGCGCCGGCTGTTGCCCGAGGCAAAGATAGTGAAAGCGGCGGCAAGGCCGAGCACCGGCGCCAGCGCCACCGTCGGATCGAAGCGGGCGCCCAGGAGGCCCGATAGGGCAAATCCGAGGATCGGCAGGCTCAATAGTGCGATCATCGGCACGAACAGCGCCGGATTGCGGCCGGCCCGCACGGTGGCGAAGATCAGGACCGGGGCGCACAGCACCAGACCGCCGATCATGCGGAGGGCCGCCTGGCCCGGTGTCTGCGGCAGGGCATAGGCGTCGAATGGCGCAGCCAGCGTGCCGAGAAACGCCCAGGGCGCGTCGGCGAAGACCTGCCCGACATAGGCGAAGGCGAGGAAGGCGAAGCCGAGCGGAAAGAGCAGCGACAGATAGAGGCTGCCCGGCGTGCGTTCGATGAGATGCGGTGCGGAGGCCAGCGCCAGAAGCGGCAGGGCGGCCAATGCGAGGGCGATGCCATAGGGATGCGAGAAGGCCATCAGGGCCAGCGCGAAGGCCAGCGTCATCACGTTCGAGGCGGTGCCGTCCGCCCTTAGGCCGATGAAGCCGGCGGCGAACATGAAGACGGAGGTGACCAGCAGCACCAGGCCCGGCCCGTCGGCCAGGGCCCGCAGGAACAGCGGGTTGGCGACCAGCAGCAGGGTGATGATCGCGGCCACAACACGCCCGATGCCGGCACTGCCGAGGCTCGACGCGACGACGACCGCGAACAGGCCGCCGGCCAGCGCGGCAGCCGTCAGCGCCGGCAGTTGCGACGGATCGCCGACGAGCGCGGTGCCCAGCGACAGGAGATAGGGCAGCGGCGGATAGGCCGTGGCGACCGCGCCGAAGCTGTCGCGCCCCTCGGCGGCGAGGATCGCCTGCCCCGAGGAGGCCAGAACGCCCGACGAGACATAGCCATGAGCGGCGGTCCAGAGCAGCGCGGCGAGGCAGACCAGGAAGAAGACGGCCCAGATGGCGAGGAGGCGCAGGGCGGCGATCATGCCGCCACCGCCGTCGCCGCTTCGGGCTTCTCCCCGTCGGCGCTCTTCGCCTGCTCCAGCTCGTTGGCGGTGAACTTGGAAATGCCGTGCTGGGTCTTCTCCCAGTAGAACGGATTGACGATGAGCTGCCACAGGCCCTTGTAGGCGGCGATCGAGGTCAGCACCCAGTACCAGACGACGGTGATGCCGTAGGGGGCGAGTTCGAGCCAGCCCCGACGGAAGGGCGCGATCATCGTCAGGTAGATGAACAGGCCATTGCCGGCGAGCAGGTTGAGCAGGGCGAAATACAGGATCGTCTGCGGAAACAGCGCGTCGAAGCCGGTGGTCTCGGTCAGGAGCCAGCCGGCGAAGATCAGCCAGAAGATCGGATTGAGCAGCCCCGACAGCATGGTGCCGCCGATGAAGAAGACGAAGCCCGCCACGCCGAGCGGGCCGATGGTGCGGATCAGATGCAGCGGCCGGCGGGTGTGGACGAGGAAGGTCTGCATGTAGCCCTTGATCCAGCGCGAACGCTGCCGGATCCAGTTGCCGGTGTTGCAGTTGGCTTCCTCGAAGGTGGTGGAATCGATCACCCGGACCCGGTAGCCCTTCTGGGTCATGCGGATGCCGAGATCGGCGTCCTCGGTGACGTTGAACGGGTCCCAGGCGTGCAGTTCGCGCAGGACGTCGATCTTGAAATGGTTCGAGGTCCCGCCGAGCGGGATCGGCACACCCAGACGTTCGAGGCCCGGCAGCATCAGGTCGAACCACAGCGCGTAGTCCAGCGTGAACATGCGCGTCAGCCAGTTTTCCTGCGCATTGTAGTAGTTCAGGCGGCACTGGATGCAGGCGGTGTTCGGCTCGCTCCGGCGGAAGGCGGCGACGACCTTGCGCAGCTGGTCGGGCTCCGGCTTGTCCTCGGCGTCGAAGATCACGAGGAGGTCCCCGCGCGCGAATTTCAGCGCGTAATTGCAGGCCTTCGGCTTGGTCTGCGGCATCGAGGCCGGCACCCGGACGATCTCGAAGATGCCTTCCAGGCCGAGGGCCTTGGCCGCATCGATCGTCTCGTCGTCGGTCTCCTCCAGCACGATCTTGATGTCGAGCTTGGCCAGCGGATAATCGAGATTGCGCAGGGCGTGGGCGAGGATCGGCAGCACTTCGGGCTCCCGGAACATCGGCACCAGGATCGTGTAGACCGGCAGGTCCGCCTCGCGCAGCAGTCGCGCATCGACCTCGATGGTGCGGCGGCGGCGGGACTGGCCGAAGCCGCCATACCAGACGAGGCCGGCCTTGAAGGCGAAATTGCCGAGATAGAACAGCGTCACGAGGCAGTTGATGGCGATCAGCGTGCCGAGCGGCGCGAGATAGAAGCCGATGGCGAGCAGCGTGAACAGGCCATAGGCGCCGACGATCTGGTTGGTGGTGATGACCCGCTGGGCCGACATTTCCGGGTCGATCTCGGCGAGCTCGTAGACCGCCCGGTGAGACAGGTCCTCGCGGAACACCCGTTGCAGCGACCAGACGATGTCGAATTTCGACGTGACGACCAGGTCGAAGGCCGGGCCGAACTTGCGACGCAGGAAGAGAATGACCTCCGGCCCGGGCCGGGCCGTCGCGATCTGCAGCCGGCCGTTCACGCGGCGCCACGGCAGGACGAGGTTGCGGGCGCAGTCGTCATGGTCGGCCGGATCGAGCAGCGCGTCGTCCGGCGGCTCGTCGATCAGGTTCACGAAGGGCAGATCGAAATGCTCGGCGACGGTTCGGTAGAGTTCGAGCGGCCGCGCCCAGGTGCGCGTCAACAGAACGTCGATCAGGCTGACATTCCAGGCTTCGGCGCGGGTGCGCGTCTCGTCCAGTTGGGCCAGCGTGATGAGCCGCTTCTGGACGAGACGGTTGCCGATCGCGACGTCGGTTGCGCTCAACGCCATCGCGGTCAGCCGGCCCGGCGACGCCGGTAGATGCGCGACAGGAGGGTGACGAAGATAAGCGTGCCGATAATCCAGAGCGCGCCGATGATCCACGGCCAGTATTGCCGGGCCAGATCCGTCAGCGACAGGCGATCGGGATAGGTGACCTGCACCAGCTGGTCGCGCGTGGTCGAGAAGGCGAAGGCCAGGCCGGCCTCGTCGACGAGGGCGACGTCACCCCGGTCGAGGGCGACCGGCACGATTGGAGCCACCGCGTCGCCGGATGCCGCATCGGCGTTAGGCCGGATCCAGAGGCCCGTGACGTCGCCGGCCCGCACGATCTGCACGATGGTGTAGTCGTCGAGACCGCCGATATCGAGCAGCGGATCGCCCCCGGCATCGGTCAGCCGGACGCGGCCCTCGTCGAAGCGGACGGGGCTGTCGATCCCTTCCGGCAGCATATCCGCAACGAGGATGAACGGCGCCTGCGGCGCTTCACCGACCGGGCCGTAGCGCAGGTCGAAGGGCGTCTCCGCCGAGATCAAGCCGGCGACCAGCGAGGCGGCGGCGGCTCCCTTCAGCGAGCCGGCGGCGGCCTCGGGCATGAAGACCGTGACGCCGGACCCGAAGGCCGAGGTCGCCTCGAAGAACTCCGCCGCCGGCCGGCCGAGCGCGGTCGTCTCGATGCTGCTCGTCGGCAGAAGCTGCACGGGAAATCCCTGCGGGGGGTTGGCGCAATCGCCGGTATCGGGCTGGCGCTGGGCCAGAACCCGCAGCGCGTTTTCGCGGCCGGCCAGCCCGGCGGGGATCGATGCCGACAGGGTCACCGGATTGCCGCCCGGCGAGGTGGTGCTGGCCAGGAGGTAATTGTTGAGGAAGGCGGCGATGGTGACATTCGAGCCGCGGGTGTCGGTTGCCACCGCCAGATCGAGATCGAGCCGGGACGGGCGCGTGCCGGCGGGCAATTGCGAACCGAGAAAGGCGGCGTCGAAGACGACCTGATCGACCAGGCTGGCGCTGGTGAGCGGGATGCCCAGATCGGCAAAGCTGGTCGCCGAAGCCGTGTCCTCGCCATCGTTTGCGGCGGCGACCGACAGGGACGACCCGAGCGCCAGGGCCTGCCAGCGCGACGACAGCAGCTCGGCGGCGGCCTGGGGGCGGTCGCCGCTGACCAGCAGGCCGGGCGCGTTGCCGAGCGACAGGACGGAGAGACCGCCTGCGCCGGCGAGCGCGGGACCGGCATCGGCCGGGGGCTCGAAGCTCAGCGCGATCGTGCCGGTGGACCACAGCGCGTCCCCGGAGCCGTCCGTCGCCGCGGGATCGGCCGCGCGGTCGAAGGTGACACGGGCGTTGCGGGCGACGAGCGCCGCATTGATGCGGATCAGCGCCGCCATCTCGGCTTCGCGCAGATCGCGTTCGGGCATGCGGATGACGACGTCGTCCGGCATCATCGCAAGGACGCGGTCGATGGTGTCGAGCGCGGCCGGATCGAGCGCCACCTCCAGCGCCGAACCGGGCAGGACCGACAGGAAATCGCCGGCGACGCGCTGGTCGACGCAGCGATCCTCGGTGATCGCCCCGCTATAGCGCAGGGTCACTTTGACGAAGCCGTTCTCGACGCTCGCCGGATCGATGGCCTTCTCGACGGTGAAGCTCTCGTCCTCGTTGCCGAGCCCACGCGCAAAGACGATCTGGTCGCCGACCAGCACCTGCATGCTGCGCCGGCTGGCAAACGCACTCTGCGAGCGCAGCGACAGGCGCAGGACCATGTCCTGTGCAGCCTCCGCCACGACGGGGAAGAACAGTTCGCGCTCGCCGTTCAGCCCGGAGAATTGCAAACCCTCGTCGAAGCCGAGTTCGCCGAGGCCGATGACGCGTCGCACGCCCGCTGCGCGCGTTGCCGCGTCGTTCGTGGAGGCCGCGGTCCCGCTCGGCGCCGTCGCCGGTGCGCCCTGCACGGCCTGCCCGTTCTGGTCCGGCTGCCCCGCCGGTGCGGTCTGGGCCAGTGCGGTTCCGGAAGCGGCCGCACAAGCCATGACCGAGATCGCGACTGCGACCGTCTTGCGGGCAAGCATCATGAATATGTCTCGTTCTGTTCGTCCCGAAGCGTGCGAAGGTTTTCGAGGCCGTCCTCGACCTGTCGCTTCTCGTCGTCCGTCAGGCTGCGGTTTGTTTCGGCGGCCGGGGCGATCACGGCTTCGAGCCGCCGGGCCTCCGCGCCGATCTGCGGAAAGCCGAGGGTCGGCGCATTGCCGGCCATGGCGTGCAGCGCCATGCGCAGGGAGACCACGGCCGCGGGGTCGGCGGTCGCCGTCGCCAGGGTCGTCTCGATCTCGGTCATCTGCCCCGGAAAGCGGGCATGGAACCGCTGGCCAAGCGCGAATATCCTGCTGCGGAAGTCATCCGTCCCCATGTCGCAGTATAACCTCGCCTTTCGATCACAAATATCGTGTGAACTCTTGGCCGATCCAGCCACGATGCGGCCCGTTGCTGGCATCACCGCAGAATTCGCGCGAATCCCTGCGGCGTCCGTCAGCACGTTTTCGGAGCTATCGGATATGGCGGGATCGGCAAGTCCGTAAATCTGGGGATTGACTTGTGCCGGCTGTGCACCGGTCGCATCCACCGCAAACGGGCGTGTGACGTGAACGAAAACGTGATGCCGGAAAGCCTCACGATCCGGATCGCGATGGACCGTTTTCGCCTTCGGGTGTACCCTTGCGGCATGAGCGGCGGCGGTGGGCCGGCAGGCGCTCAGGCCCGGCCGTTTCGCTTCATTCGACCACTTCTGAAAGGAGCTGGACGATGACGACCGCACCAAGCATCCCGCATTCCGCAGAGACAATCGGCCCGGACATCCGGCGGATCGGCGCGGCCGATCTCGTCGCCTGCCTGAAGGCCGGCATCGCCGATTTCACGGCCCGGCCGACCCATTACGCCTTTCTGTGTCTGGTCTATCCGCTGATGGGCCTGGCGATCGGCGTCTGGGCGGCGGATCAGGACATCCTGCCGCTGATCTTCCCGCTGGTCGCAGGCTTTGCCCTCATAGGCCCGGTGGCGGCGATCCCGCTCTATGAGATCAGCCGGCGGCGCGAGCGCGGGCTCGACGCAAGCTGGTCGGACGCCTTCGAGGTGCTGCGTTCGCCGGCACTGCCATCGATCCTCGGCCTCGCCAGCCTGCTGCTGCTGATCTTCGCGGCATGGCTCTATGCGGCCCAGGCGATCTATATCTGGCTCTATGGCAGCCTGTTCGTGGCGACGTCCTACGGCGCGTTCCTCGGCGAGCTGTTCACCACCACGCGCGGCTGGACGCTGATCGGCGTCGGCAATCTGGTCGGCCTCGGCTTCGCGCTCGTGACGCTGGCCATCACCGTCGTCTCGTTTCCGCTGCTGCTCGACCGCCATGGCGGCGTCGCCGAAGCGATGGCGACCTCCGTGCGGGTGATGCTGCACAATCCCGGCACGGTGCTTCTGTGGGGCCTGATGGTGGCGGGACTGGTCTTCGCCGGCTCGCTGCCGCTGCTGATCGGCCTGCCCATCGTGCTGCCGGTGCTGGGACACGCCAGCTGGCACCTCTACCGCCGCGCGGTGGCGCCAGCCGGCGGCTGAACGCGCCAGGCGGCGGGCGACGTGCAGCAGCGCTACGACGCTGCCGCGACGGCCGTTTCGGTAATGACAGCCGAGTCGCATCCCGCGCCGGAAAAGGCGAAGACCTCCATGTCCTCGCCGACGCCGCGCAGCGGGAAGGTGCCGAGGCTTTCGAGGGCCGAACTGCAGCTCGCCCGCTCGGCGAAGGCCCGCGACAGGAGCACCGGCCGTTGCACCGTCTTGGTCAGGTTTTCCAGGCGCGCGGCCGCGTTCACCGCCGGGCCGATGACGGTGAAGTCCAGACGGTTGCGCGAGCCGATATTGCCGTACATCACGTCGCCGACATGGATGCCGACGCCATAGCGCAACGGCTCGCGACCGGCCGCGACATGGCCGGCATTGAGGACATCCATCGCCTGCTGCGCTTCGGCCAGCGCCTTCAGCAGGTCATCGCAGGCGGTCGGACGGTCGAGGGGGAAGATCGCCAGCAGTCCGTCGCCGATGAATTTCAGGATCTCGCCGCCATGGCGCTCGACCGGCTCGCAGATCGCGTCGAAATAGCCGTTCAGGAGCTCGATCACGTCGTCGCGCGGCCACAGCTCGGAGATCCGGGTGAAGTCGCGAAGGTCGCAGACCATGATCGCGCCGGCGACCGTCGTGCCGCTGCCCCGGGTGATGGCGCCGGCGAGGATCTGGTCGCTGGCATGGGGGCCGACATAGGTTTCCAGGAGGGTGCGCGCGAGCCGGTTCTTCAGCCGGATCTCGCTGACCAAGGCGAAAGCCGGCAGGAGGTCGGCGAGGAAGGCGAGATCGGTGTCGGAAAAGCCCTCCGGCGCATCGCTGGCAAAGGACACCACATGGCGCCGGCCGAACGTGTGCTCCAGCGGCCAGGCGACATAGTCGGTCATGCCCTCGGCGCGAAGCTCGCCGAACAGCGAGTATTCGTCGGCGGCCGCCGGCTCGCGGGCGAGGCGCAGGCGCACTTCGCTGGCGCCGCCATGCACCGCGGCGATCGGGCTTTCGAGATATTCCGCCGTTTCCAGCGCGCCGTGCTGATAGGTCTGGATATCGGCGTCGGGCGTATTGTGGCGCCACAGGATGCGCGCGCCCAGCCATTGCGGATGGTGGATGCGGAAATGCACCGTGGCGCGGGCCACCGGCAGCCCGCCCGCCCGCAGGCGGTCGCAGAGCTGCTGGAAGATGTCGTCGATGAACCGCTCGTCCTGGGTCTCGCGCACCAGCCAGTCGAGAAGCCGCGTGCGATGGAGCGGCCAGGTCCCGGTGTCGCAGGAATCGACCCGGCCTGCAGAGCGAGTGGGCTCCATCGTCATGTCCTCGAATATCTGGCGCTGATCCCCTTGGAATGGGGATGCCGGCGCCGCGGCGCAAGAGTGACAGGACGCCGCCGCCGGCAGTGTTGCCGGCCGGCACCGGCGGCCTTTGTCGCGCAGGCCGCTCCACGGTGCGGCGGCTCGAGGCCCTGAAATTCTGGGGCATGGATGCGGGACGCGGAGGCATTGCCGCGACCGCCGTCGCTGCCGATGATGGCGGCGCAGCGTGAGGCGTGAATGCGGTGAACGAACCGTCGCCCGCGCCGCGCACAGATTCTCCGGGCGCGGCAATCCTGCCGGCGCACCGGAAACCGGGAGTGACAACGCGTGTCCGAATTTCGTCGCGGGGCTCTCCGCCTTGCCCTCTGCACCGTCGTGCTTGCCGGATCGTCCGTCTCTGCCCCCGCCGGCCAGGCCGCTTCGACGGTGGCCGTGCCCGTTTCGTCGGATACCCCGGTCCGCATGGCGCAAAACCGGATGCGGGAGATGGCCGAGCGTCGCTGTGGCTGGCTGGCCAATCCGACACCGGCGAATTTCTGGCTGACGGATGCTGACAGCACCTGGACCCTCTCCGAACAGGGCCGCGATCTCGGTAACCGGTTTCACGACATCTCCTGGCCGGAATTCGCCGCCGACCAATGGGTCGAGACCAACGGCTCCTACGGCTATGGATGCGCCTGTTTCGACGGGGTCGTCGATCACCGCAGCGCCATCGTGGTGCGGATCGACCGGCTGCAGCCGCGACCGCTGAACGCCTGCCTCGCCGATCCCGCCCTGCCCTCGATCAACTGACGATCCGGCACCGGTTCGCCGCCATGGCGGGTTCCGGCCCAGTGCAGCGACAGCAGGTCCCCTCCAACGGAGCGTTCCCATGCAGAAGAGAGTGTTCGCGGCGCTCATCGGCGCGTCCCTTTGCGCGTCGCCGGCACTCGCCGACGAAGCCTGGGTCCTGCCCGGTGGCGGCGAGGCCACCTGGGACGACGATGTCAACGGCGTCGCGGTGCTCAGCTATCCCGTCGGCCGCTCGCCGGAGCGGGTGCGCCTGTATGTTCCGGGCCTGTCTGCCGCAATCGACGATCGCGGCACCTTCCACGGCTACTGGATCGGTCCCAGCGGCGATTCCGACTGCGCCGCAACCCTGACCGGCCCCGACGGGACCCGGTCGGCGGCTTTCGGCCAGGCCATCATCACCTTCGACCAGCCCAGCTTTCCGTCCGGATGGTCGGCGCTGATCGGCCAGTGCTTCGACCCGCCCTCGGACGAGATGCGGGCGGATGCGATCTACGGCAACCAGATCGTCGTGCCGCGCAATTGAGGCGATGCGTTCCGGAGATGGACGCACAGGCCAAAGAGCGGGATGGACAGGCATTCCGCAGGTGCGGCGCCCTGCCTAGACTTGCCTGATACCGGATCGCACCGGCTCGACTGATCCGTTCCGTCCCACACGGCATCGATGTCCTGCCCCACCCGAACGAGGCGACGACCATGACCTCCACCATCCGCGGCATTCTCGTGGTCGCCGGCCTGGCGCTGGCGTCGCCCGCGGTCGCGCAAGGCATCGTCGACGAATTCTGCACGACGATCACCGAGAACGACAAGTCGGCCTCCGACGGCTTCCAGTTGACGGATGCGGCCTCGATCCTGCGTCAGGATCGCGCCAATTTCCACAAATTCGGCTATCGCGACCGCGGCGATCAGGATGACAGCACGTTCGGCTCGAGCAGTGCCCGGGCCCAGATTCCGGCCATGCTAGACAATGGTCAGACCGACCCGAGCGTTCTGCGGGCCATCGTCCGGGGAACGCCGCGCATCTGCGTCGAGGTCTATCCCGGCTACCTCTACGTCTACGTCAATTGACGCGCAGAACGCGCCGGCCGGTGGCGCCGGACGTCCATGTTTCGACAGGTATCCAGCCGATGAAATTCGTCACAGTCTGTGCGGCGGCCATGGTGGCATCGACCTTCCATGCGAGCGGCCCCGCTGCGGCACAGGCGCTCGATCCGTGGTGCGAGCAGCAGGGCCGGCTGACCTGCGGCGACCGGGACGGCGTCCTGAGCATGACCGACTGCAGCAGCGAGCCGGATTTCTGGTCCGGCATTCCCAACGAATGCGTCGGCGACCTGCAGACCATGGTCGAGATGGAGCGTGAGGCCGGCGTCGGCGGCGGGTCGGCATCGCAGCCTGCCGGCACGATGCTCGGCTTCTCCTATGGCGGCATCCTGCGCGAAGGGCCTGGGATGGATTTCCGCAGGATCGCCTCGCTGCGGGACGGCGACGAGATCGAGATCCTGGAGGACACCGGGATCTGGTTCGACGGCTACAAATGGTTCCGGGTCGCCACGGCGCGCGGCACGGGTTTCCATTGGGGCGGCATCTTCTGTCACGAAGGCGGCGTCAGCGTCGACGGCATCCTGTCGAGCTGCAACTGATCCGCGACATCTGGCGCGGGACCATTCGAGCCGCCCGCCGATCATCCCCTACCTCGAGGAAATCCGCATGAACCGCCCCGTTCTGATTGCCGCCAGCGTCGGCTTCGCGCTCCTCGTCGGCGCCACGTCGATCGTCCTGGCCGACACGCTGCTCGCCACCAGTACCACGGCGATGGCGATCACCGGCGATGTCGAGATGGACGATTTCAGCATGGTCTTCGCCGACGGGACCCGCCTCGATTTCGATGAGCTGGTGGGCGACAGCTTCGTGGTGGACGGCGAAACCGTCAACGCTTCGGTCTATTCCGTCGCAGCGCCCATGGATCCGGTGCTGCTCAACGGGAACCGGCTCTGCGGCTCGGGACCGGTGACCTATGTCGCAAGCTGGGGCAGCGACAGCGACGTCGCGGTGGCCGTCTTCGACACCCAGGACATTCCCGGCAGCGACGCCGACATGTGCGCCCTCTATTATTATACCTACCCCAACTAGGATCGCCGGTGCCGCCCTTCGCCACGTGCCGCCCGGCCCGACCCAATTGACGGGTCCGAACGACCCCTCAGTGCGCCGGGCCCTCGCCCGGCCGTTGGCCCTGACGACGCTGGTGCTCTACAGCCTCTATCTGACCGGCGAGTTCCTCGTCGCCGGCGCTCTGACCATGGCGTCCGACATCGGCATCAGCGTACTGATGCTGGCTGCCTGCATCGCGCCGGTCGCCGGCCTTGCCGGGCTGGTCTTCGCAACGTCGGGCCGGTTTCGCAGCATTCTTCTCGCCCTTCTCTTGATCTGCGCGGCCGGTGGCGTCGCACTCGACGTCCATGCCCTGCATTTCGCGGCGCCGGATGGCCAGAACGCCATGGTCGTCGCCATGGTGGCCGTCTGGCAATTCGTCGTCCTGATCCTCGCCGGCGCCGCGGCGCTGGTCTTTCAGCGCGTTACGCGTCGCCGGTCCGCGGCCGCGCGCTGAGCGCTTCGGCGGCGGGTCCCCGACACCCCTCCGCGTTCCGATCGGTGCAGGCCGGTCACCCCTTCGGCATTTCGCCTCTGAGCCATTGCGATTGAACGGATTTTCCCCTTAGACACGATTGGGGGACGTTGCAGGTGGCGGGGAGTGACCGGTGTCGACGAGTGATGATGGGCGCGCACGACCCGACGTTCCCGTCCTGCGTTTTTCCAGCGACGCCTTCGCCCTGAAAGACCGTTTCGAAGCCTATCGCGATCTCTATGCCGGCGGCACCGAAGTGACCCGTCTCGGCGCCAGCTTTGCCGCGCAGTTCGAGGCGCGACCGCTGGGCGAGTTGGTCATCTTCGAGCGCTGGCTGAACGACGTCGCCCATGAACGGTCGGCGCAGCGGATCCGGCAGGACGGGTTCGAACATTTCGTCATGCAGCTCAACCTCTCCGGCGTCCTCGTCGTCGAGACCGCCGACGGGGCTGCGACCGTCAGGCCCGGCGAGATCATCATCCTCGATACCGGGCGGCCCTACGGCAATCGCTGCGGGAACGCCCATGTCCTGACCTTCTCTGTGGCGCGATACGTCGTCGAGCGCGCCTATCTGGGTGGCCAGGATCTGCACGGCCGCATCCTGGGCGCCGAGCGCGGCGCGCTCCTGGCGGATTTCATGGCGTCGCTGACCCGCAATGCCCGCATGCTGTCGGCCGACGCCGTCAACGGCATGGTCGGCATCTTCTCCGAGCTCCTGACGATCACGCTACGCCAGGACGACGGCACCGCCAGTGCCGAGGCGCGGGGCAAGCTCAAGCTTGCCCAGGAGCTGATCGAGGAAGGGCTGTCGCGGCACGATCTCGATCCCGCCGTGATCGCCGCGAAGGCCGGCATTTCCCGCTCGCGCCTCTACGAGATGTTCAAGCCCCATGGCGGTGTCGCCATCTACATCCGGCGGCGGCGGGTGCATCGCTTTCGTGCGCTGCTCAGCCAACGGCGCGACATGCGCAGCATCGCCGAACTCGCCTTCGCCTGCGGTTTTGCCAGCGAAAGCCATGCCAGCCGGACCTTTCGCGAGGTCTTCGCCATGCCGCCCGGACAGTTCCGGCGACGCCAGGGCGGTCCCGCCTCGCTACCGACGGTGATGGCGGTGCCGGGACGCGACGGCTTCGCGCCCTGGGTCAGCTCGCTCAACATGCGGGCGCAAGCCTCAACTTCATGAAGCCTGACATGCGGGCGAAGCCGAACGGGGCGTGGAACCTGGCGCTCGCCCTGGCCATGGTGCATCTGGTCTCCTCGCTCGACCGGCATCTCCTCAGCCTTGTTCTCAGTCCGATCAAGACAGAGCTCTCACTGAGCGACACCCAGCTCGGGTTCCTGCACGGCACGGCCTATGTCCTGCTCTATGCCGCCGCGATCGTCCCGCTCGGTTACCTGGTCGACCGGTTCGACCGGCGCCGCATCATCCAGGCGGGCATCCTCGCCTGGACCGTCGGGACGGCCGCCTGCGCGCTGGCGCAATCCTATCCGCAACTGGTGCTGGCGCGCATGCTGGTCGGCCTCGGCCAGGCGGCGCTCGTGCCGGCCGCGACCAGCCTTCTCGCCGACAGCTTCGCCGGCCGCGGGATCGGCAAGCCGATCGCCGTCTTCACCTCCGCCGCGACGTTCGGCCGGGGACTGGCGCTGCTGGGCGGCGGCGTGGCGCTCGGCTGGATAGGCCTGTGGGCTCCGGGCAGTCCCCTGGCGAGCCTTGCGCCCTGGCGCACCCTGCTGCTCCTCTCGCTGATCCTCAACCTCGTCGCCTTCGCCTGGCTTTCGGCCATGGACGAGACGCCGCGCAGCCAGGGCAACGCGCCCCGCCCGCCGGGCATGTTCGCCGCCGCTGCCGGCCGCTGGGGACTTTATCTGGCCTATCTCGGCGCCTCGGCGGCGGCGATCCTGCTGGTCCAGGTCACGGCGGCGTGGGGGCCGACGCTGCTGGTCAGGGGCTTCGACCTGACCCCGGCCGCCAGCGGTCTGCTGTTCGGACCGATCGTGGTCGGCTTCGGCCCGGCGGGAAACGTCTTCGGCGGCTGGGCGATCGATGCACTCACGCGGCAGGGGGTGCGTGCCCCCTCGGCCTGGGCCGCGGTCGTCGCCCTGCCCGCGGCGCTGTTCGCCGGCGCGGTGTTCTGCCTCTCGGCCGACCTCGTTGTCGCGCTCTGCGCCCTTGCGGCGATCACCTTCTGCCTCGGCTTCACGACGCCGGCCGGGCTCGTGGCGATCCAGCGGATGACGCCGCCGGGCCTGCGCGGCCGGGCCACGGGCCTCTTCGTCCTCATCGTCACGATGGTCTCGCTGGGGCTCGGGCCGCTGACGGTCGGATGGTTCAGCGACCATGTCTTTACCGGCCCCGCCGGCCTGCGCCAGGCGACCCTCGCCGTCCTCGCCCTCGGCGCCCTGCTCGGAACGCTTTCGGCGCTTCAGGCCGCCAGGCTCGAGCGGTTGGCAGGAATGGACCTGCCGGGCGATGCCGGCGCCCGTGCCGGCGTCCCGAACGGCGCGCGAAAACTTCGCGCCTGAACCGTCCCGGCGAAAAGCCTCCTGTGGCTCAAGCTCCTGACTCTTATGGTAAAATACCGGAGATTTCGAGCCTAAGGAATACGGTGGTCGAGGTGATAGCGCGCCCGGCTGAAGGCCTTCATTGACGTAAGTGCCCCTTACATGTCTATCTCAACCAGGCGGTGCATCTCTCCCGCCTCAGTTGCGGGCCGCTCCATGTGCGGCGACCGGACCGACATCTCAAAACAATAAGGTGGAACGTCCATGGGTATGGGGCATATCGAGGTCGAGCTGCTGATCCACGAACACGCGCACAAGCCGATCACCGGCGAAGTGCTGGCGGTCGGGCGACAACATATCTCACCGAGCCCGGACGAGATTCTCGCGATGATGGCGCGGCACGGCGTGACGCCCGTCCGTACCGATTTCGAACCCGACACGTTGAACACGCATCATAGCGAGGGCGAGCATCCGATCCTCGACGCCTCGCTGTTCCGGGCGATGGGCAATGACACGTACTTCGTCGCGGACATCAGCCCGTATGAAGGCGCCGACTACATCTTCGACGTCTGCGGCGAGGTGCCGGAAGAGCTGATCGGCCGGTTCGACTTCATCATCGACGGCGGCTCGCTCGACAACGTCTTCGATCCCCTGTCGATGGTCCGCAACATGACGAAGATGCTGCGCCCGGGGGGCCGGATGTTCATCTTCGCCTGGTCGAACGGTTTCCCGTCGGCCTATGTGAAGATCACGCCCGACTGGATCATGGATTATTGCCTGGTGAACGAGTTCGCCGACGCCAAAATCTATGCGTCGCGCTGCGACATGCCCTTCGACGATCCGAAGCTCGGGCAGAGCGTCGATCTCTTCCACTACCATCCCTATATCGACACGCCGAACGGGCCGGTGGCGGAAGCAGCCTATGTGCGTGTTCCAGGCTACGGATCGACCTATTGCATCGCCGAAAAGGGCGAAGACACGACGCATAACCGCATGGCCGTGCAGAAGCATTATCGCGGACAGGACGTGGAGCCGTATCTGACGTCGGCGAAACGTTTTCATGAATCGACCCAACCGGCATTCTCGCTGCCGGGCGCCGAGGTCCCGGACATGCCGCCGATCAGCGATCAGATCACGGTCCGGCCGGTGGCGCGGTTCGGCACGCCCAGCACGATCAGCCTGCCGGACGCCATCTTCAGGAGGCTCGACCAGATCGGGACCGACACCCGGCTTGCCCGGCTCGAGGCCCGGCTTCAGGCGGCCGAGGCGGGGCAGCGCGTGGGAGAGCTGTCGAACCGAATGTATTACGAGATCCAGGGCGTTGCGACCCAGCAATATGCACTCGGAATGCAGGTCGCGACGGTCTCGGACCGCACGTACAGCGAGTTCCAGAAACTCTCGCGTCAGCTCTACGAATATTCGGTGCAGCCTGCGACGCAGTCTTCGATTCCGGGGGTGCCGGGGCGTTTCCTGTCACGGGCACGCAGGGCGTTACTCCGGCTGGCCGGCCGGTAGATCGCGGCAGCCGGTTTCGAGCCTCTTTCGTTCGACGCTGGCGGCAGGGACAGCAGGGGCGCCGACGAACCCGTTGGCTTGCGGCAGGATCAGCCCCGCCGGCGGCGCAGCCTTTGCGCGAGAAAAATCTGGCGTGCGAAACCCTTGAGGTCGAGCGGCGGAGATGGCTGCGGGCCGTAGAGGTGACGGTCGAGGCGGGCGAAGGCGGTCCGGGCGGCGGCGGGCAGTTCGCCGCGCGATCCCGACAGGCCGGCGGCGGCAGTCCGGGCGGCCTTGGCATCGTTGCGGGCGGCGGCCCGGCGAAGCGCCACGGCGTTGCGGTCCGGCAGGAACCGGCGCAGGCGGCCGCCGATCTCGGCGGGCGAGACCAGGCGCCGGCCCGGCAGCGCCAGGAGCAGCACGAGGAAGCAACTTCCGAGCCCTGCCAGAAGCGGTGCATTGCGGGCGATGAGGCCTGACCAGCCGCTGGCCTCGGGCTCCTCGGCAATCGCGGCGAAGGCGATGCGCTGGGATTTCAGCACCGCGTCGCGCATTTCCCGCGTCGTCGTATCGAACCAGGGAATGTGGAAGGCCCCCAGCCGGCCCGGCTGCGAGGAGACCGGCCGCATGCGCCATTGCCAGACGACGGTGGACACCGGCCCGTTCTCGGTCAGTTCGACGCTGCGCCGTTCGGGCGCGATGAAGGAGATCAGCCAGGGCGCGATCATCCGGGGCGGCGGCGGCAGCGAGCCGGGTGGCACCCCTTCGGCGACGATCGTCACTTTGCGCGTCGCGGTCTCGCCATTGGCCAGCATGGCCGGGTCCATGTCCCATTCGTCGCTGTAGCTCAGCGAACGGGCCGGCAGCCACCAGCCGCCCTCGGTCGCCGGGCGCGTGACGGCGGCGATGGTGACGGGCTCGGAGACGACATTGTGGACGAAGCGCTCGCCATTGTTGGCGACCAGCGTCAGCCGGTGGGTGAAGGCGCCGACGGTCAGGTCGCCGCCGCGTTCGGGGAAGATCGCCAGCCGCCGCTCGAAGACGGTCAGCTGGCGGCCGTCGATGCGCTGGGTCGTCCAGCTGTCGCGGCCAAGCTGCATCCAAGAGAAATTGCGCAGATCCGGCTGGACCAGCGTTTCCAGCGCGATGGTCACGTCGTAGAGGCCGCGAATGGTGACCAGCACCATCTCGTCCTCATAGGGGTCTGCCGGCATCGCATCGACCACCACCGCCAGCCGCGCGTCGCGCGCCGATATCTCCGGCGCCGCTTCGGCGGGTCCAGCCGCGGCGAAGAGGAACAGCGACAGCGTGAAAAGAAGCCGTCCTACCATGCGGTGTCCTCCGGCGGGTTGGCGAGGCCGAGATCCTGCCGGCGCTGATGCTCGGCGCGCAGCCGCAGCTTCAGGAAGGCGCCGGGATCGTCAGGCAGCGTCGTCAGCCAGTCCTCGCTGGCAACGACGCCCTGGCCGGTGCGCGGCCGCACGACGGAGCGCTGCTCGGCCAGTGTAAGCGCCTTGGGCACGTCGCGCTTGGTCGGTTGGGCGGCGGCGTCCTCGGCCTCGATATTGGCCGCGATACCGTCGATGTCGTTGGATTCCCCGACCACCGGGTCGATGCGGGCTGCGACGAGGGCGCGGTTGAAACGGGCGTCGGCATCGGACGGATCGGCGAACAGCACCGCGTCGAAATAGGCGACGGCCTCCGCGTAGCGACCGAGCGCGGCAAGCCCGACGCCGCGATTGTAGGTGGCCTCGGAGCCGGCCTCGCGAAACGCCAGATCGGCTTCGGCATAGTGTCCCGCACGGTAGAGCGCGACGCCGCGCACCGCCGGCTCGGTGGTGAGGCTGGCGGCCAATCCCGGCAGACCGGTGGAGAGCGCCAGCCGGCCGAAGGCGGCGGGACCGGCGGCGAGCGCTGCGGCAGTGGCCACGACCAGCGCGAGGAATGGCAGAACCCAGCGCCGCATCACACGCTCCTGCGGAACAGGGCGAGCGCCGGAAACAGCGCCAGCACGAGCAGATAACGGCCATAATCGGTGTAGTGCAGCACCGCGTAGTCGCCTTCCGCCAGCGCATCGGAGCGGCGCCGGCCGATCCCGTCCGCGACGGCGAGCGGCGCGGTGGCGTCGGCGAAGAAACCGCCACCGGCGGCGGCCAAACGCTCCAGCCCCGCCGGATCGGGCGGCGGCATGTCGCCGGGCCGCTGGCTCGGCGCCACATGGATCGCCGAGACGAAAGCGCCGTCGGCGCGCAAGGCCGCCACCTCGTCGAAGGCGGCGGGCCCCAGCCCCTCCCCGTCCGTGACCAGCACGACGTCGGCGCGCAGGATCTGCGCCTCGGCCAGCGTGCGGCGGGCCAGCGCCAGCGCCCGGTCGCTGCGGCTGCCGGGGTCGGGCACCGTCTCGCCGTCGAGGACCGCGACAAGGGAGCCGAGCGCCGCCGGATCGGTGGTGAAGGCCGTCGCCACATAGGCTTCGCCGGCATAGACGATGAGGCTGACCGGCCGGGTGCCGGCCCGCTGCAGGACAAGCTGCGCGGCGGCTTCGGCGTCGTCCAGGCTGCCGCCTTCGGCGATGGAGCGCGACAGGTCCATGGCCACGACGATGCCGTCGAGATTGCGGAAGGTCGGCGCGCCGCTGTCGCGCTGGGCGGGGCCGACGAGGGCCAGGGCCACCAGGCCGGCGACGGCGATGGGCAAAAAGGCGTGGCGGGCACTGCCCGGCACCAGGCGGCCCAGCCGCGCCAGCGCCGCCATCAGGGCGGGGTCGACGGCGCGCTCCCAGCCGGCGAGCCCCCGCGACCGGCGGGCGAAGACGACGCCGGCCGCGAGGGTCAGCACCAGGACCGCCAGCCACCAGGGCCGCAGCAGCAGAAGATCGCCTGGCAGGCTCATGCGCCGCGCCTCCATCCGATGACGAGGCCGAGGGCGCAGAGGAAGCCGAAGCCGGCCGGCCAGATCCAGTAGGAACTGTAGATTTCCGCCGCCGGCCGCTCGAAGGCGCTGGTCTCCAGCGCATCGATGGCGCGCGCCACCTGCCGCAGATCGTCGGTCGTGCGGACGCGGAAGGTCTCGCCGCCGCTGGTTTCGGCGATGGCTCTGAGGGTCGCCGTATCGACGGCGTCGCGGGATTTGGGGTCGCTCTCCAGATCCGCCGGCCCGAGCGCGATGGTGTGGACGCGGATGCCGAGCCGTTCGGCCAGCGACCCGGCATCGCGCGGCTGGACGGCGCCGGCATTGTTGACGCCGTCGGACAACAGGACGACGACGCGCGAGCGTGCACCGGAGCGGGCGAGCCGCTTCAGGGCGAGGCCCAGCCCGTCGCTGATCGCGGTGGACCGGCCGGAAATGCCGATCGTCGCCTGGTCGATGAGGCGGCCCACCGCCTCGACGTCGAAGGTCAGCGGTGCGGCGAAATAGGCGGTCTCGGCGAAGATCACCAGCCCGACGCGGTCGCCGGCCCGGGCGCGCACGAAATCGCGAGCCACCGCCTTCACCGCGTCGAGCCGGGAGACGGTTTTTCCGTCGAGGACGAAATCCTCCTGCTCCATGCTGCCCGACAGGTCGATGGCGAGGACGAGGTCGCGGCCGCTCGCCGGCAGGGCCTCGACGGCTTCGAGCTGCTGCGGACCGGCCAGGGCCACAACCAGCGCGATCCAGGTCAGCGCCGGCAGGAGCTGGCGGACGCGGGCGCGCATGCCGTCCGCTGCCCCGGTGGCCAAGCGCGCCGCGATGGAGCCGGGCACGACCAGCGCGCCGGTCGCGGCCTGGCGCGGCGGCAGGAGCAGCAGCGCGGCGAGCGGCAGCGGCAACAGAACCAGCGCGTAGGGGGTAGCGAAGCTCCACATGGTCACGCCCCTGCCCGCAGGCGCCGGCGGCCACGGGCCATCGTCAGGATCGCCGCGTCGATGGCATCGAGATCGGGCGTGGTGCCCGGCCGGTAGAGCGAGGCGCCGATGTCTTCGCGCAGGATTGCACTGGAATCGGGCCTGGTGCCTTGCCTCACCGGCGCGGCGTCGCGGCGCAGCCGGTCGATCAGCGCCGCCTGCCGGAACAGGCGATCCTCGGCCGGCAAAAGGCGCGCGGCGGCGATCTCTCGCCGGGCCATGGTCAGAGCGGTGTCGCGCCGGCGGGTGACGAGATGCAGCAGCGACAGGAGCAGAAGTCCGGCGAGGATGCCGAGCGCCACCGCGGCCAGCACTTCGGACCCGTCGAAGGCGGCGAAATCGGCCGGCAGCCGCACCGGGCGCAGCCGGGCGACGAGATCAGGATCGGTCGACATCGTCGCGCTCCAGAGCCTCGGCCATCCTGTCGTATTCGGCATCGGCCGCCACGATGCGCACCTCCGCGCCGAGCCGTTCCAGCCGTTCGCGGCGCGGATCGGACCTCGCGGCCGGGTCGGCGCCCGAGACGAAAGCCCAGCGCAGGCCTGGCAGCCCCGCCGGAGCATCGCCGGACAGGAACGGATAGGCACCGCGCGGCGGGGTCTCCTCGAAAGCATCGCGCACCAGGATCGTCACGATCCGGGCGCGGCGGCGCAGGGCCAGCGCCAGACCGTCGAAATCCGTGCCCGGCACGTCGAGGCCGGTGGCGAGGAATAGCGTGCCGCCCCGCGGCACCAGCCGGCCGGCGGGTTCGAGCAGCCGGTCGAGCGGCGCGTCGTCGAGATGGCCGGCGGCGGCGCGTTCGAGCGCGATGGCATGGGCGCGGGCGAGGCCGCCGGCGATCGCCGCCATGCCCTTCTCGCGGGCCTGCGGCGCAACATAAGCCGGCTCACCGAGGCCAAGGGCCAGCAGTCCCACACGGCCGCCCGCCTGCACGACACGCCATCCGGCCAGCATCAGAGCGTCGGCGGCGGCGACCGAGCGCAGGCGCCGGCGGGTACCCCAGAGCATGGCCGGGCGGAAATCGGCGACCAGCAGCGCCGTCTTCTCGCGTTCGTCGCGGAAGGTGCGCACATGCGGCCGGCCGGTACGGGCCGTCGTCGCGGCGTCGAGATGGCGGCTGTCGTCGCCCTCCGAAAAGGGTCGCACGTCGACGATCTCCAGCCCGTTGCCGCGGCGCTTGCCGGCAAAGCCGCCGGGCCGGCCGGTCGGCGCCAGCCGCTGCTCGGGGATGTGGCGGACGTAATGGCGCAGCCGGAACAGCGCGTCGGCATCGACGGCGATGCCGGCCTGGTCCGCCGGCGGAACGATGCGGCTCATCAGAGCGGCTGGACGAGGTCGACGAGCCGGGCGACGAGGCTGCGCGCCGTGACGCCGTCGGCCGCGGCCCGCCAGGTCGGCACGATGCGGTGGGCGAGAATGTCCGGGGCGAGCTCGCTCACATCCTCCGGCACGGCGTAGTCGCGGCCGCGCAGATAGGCACGGGCCTTGGCCGAGGCTGCCAGCGCCAGCGTACCGCGCGGCGACACCGGATGCTCGATCGCCTTGCGGATGTCGGGGGCCGGCTGGTCCTCGCGCGTCGCCATGACGAGGCGCACGATATAGTCCTTCAGGGCGGGCGCCAGATGCACCTTCGCGGCGGCCTGCCGGGCGGCGACGATCGCCGCGCTGGTCACCGGATGCGGCATCGCCGCCTCGGTCCCGCTCGCCTCGCGCTCGACGAGGTCGAGGATGGCGAGCTCGGAGCGGGCGTCGGGCATGTCGACAAGGACATGCATCAGGAAGCGGTCGAGCTGGGCCTCGGGCAGCGGGAACGTGCCCTCGTGCTCGATCGAGTTCTGGGTGGCCACCACCATGAAGGGATCGGGCAGCGCATAGGTCGTGCCGCCCGCGGTCACCTGCCCCTCGGCCATTGCCTCGAGCAGGGCCGACTGCACCTTGGGAGGGGCGCGGTTGATCTCGTCGACGAGGACGAGGGAATGGAACACCGGGCCCTGGACGAATTCGAAGACGCCCTTTTGGGGGCGGAAGACCTGGGTGCCGGTCAGGTCGGCCGGCATCAGGTCGGGCGTGCACTGGATGCGCGAGAAGGAGGATTCCAGCCCGTCGGCCAGCCGCTTGACGGCGCGGGTCTTGGCAAGACCCGGGGCGCCCTCGATGAGGAGATGGCCGCCGGTCAGGAGCCCGATCATCAGGCGTTCGACAAGGGGCTGATGGCCGATCAGGCCGGTCTCGACGGCTCGCTGCAGGGCCGAGAGGGCATGGGCGCCGCCGCCATCCGGCCCGTCGTTCGACAGAGCGGGTTCGGCGTCGCGCGAGACCGCGGTTGCATCCTGCATGGCACTCATATCCCGATAGATTCACGTCGGCGCCGCGGGCCGGTGCCACTCCACCCGGACGCCGGCACTATGTCGGATGCATCGGGTCTTGGGTAGGGCATCACGCCCGGCCGCACACAGGCAATTTGCCCGATCGGCGGCGCCCCCCTTGCGGCGGGGCTCCGGCTTGGGCCTGATCGTCGGATCGACAGGGGAGCGAACGCCATGAGCCTGATGATGGGGCTGATCCTGCGGCTCTTCGGCGTCGCCTGCGTGTGCCTGGCCGGCGCGATCGTCTATGTCGTCGCCGATACCCAGGCGGCGATCCGGACCGAGCTGAAGGCGACCGAGACCCGCGTCGCCTTCCAGCTCGAACGCATCTACATGCTGGGCAGCGGCGGCGTGGAATCGACCCATATCGCCCGGCGCTCCATCGAGATCGTCTCGGTGATGACCCCCGGCACCTGCGTCGCCTTCACCGAGCGCGATGGCGGGACGCGCCGCTTGTGCTCGGGCTGGAACGCCTTCGGCTCGGTCGCGCCGGGCTGGTTTCGCGCGGCGCTGGCCGCGGGCTTCCGGCATCCGGCGGCGGTCGAACGCGAGGTGCGCATCTTCGGCGAGGACGGGCGGCGGCTGCGCACCAGCTTCGATCCGGTCGCCGCGGCCACGCGGATCTGGCAGCAGGTGCGGATCGCGGCGGCGCTCGCGCTGGCGCTGGCGGCCGCGATGATCGCCCTGTCGAGCCTGGCCATCGCCCATGCGCTGCTTCCCGTGCAGGCGATCGTCGACGGGCTGAAACGGCTGGAGATGGGCGATATCGGCAGCCGGCTGCCCTCCTTCCGCACCGCCGAGTTCCGCCGCCTCGCCATCGCCGTCAATCGCCTCGCCAGCCGGCTGGAACGCTCCACCGCCGAGCGCGCGGTCTTGATGCGCAAGCTGTTCGAGGTGCAGGAGGACGAGCGCCGGACGCTGGCCCGCGAACTGCACGACGAGTTCGGCCAGTGCCTGACCGCCGCCGGCGCCATGGCCGCGTCGCTGGAGGCGGCCTCGCCACAGGGGCGCGACGACATCGCCGAGGACGCCCGCGCGATCGGCCGCATGGTGAAGCGGATGATGGCGACCCTGCGCGGTGCCTTCGTCCGGCTGCGGCCGCCCGACCTCGACCAGCTCGGCCTCGAGCCGAGCCTGCGCACCATGCTGCATGGCTGGGAGGCGAGCCTTGGCGGGCGGACCCGTTTCGTCCTGGAAACCGCGGGCGATCTCGCCGGCCTCGACGACGCGGCGGCGCTGAACCTCTACCGGATCGTGCAGGAATGCCTGACCAATGCCGCCCGGCACGGTTCGGCCCGGCGGATCGTCGTGCGCGTCGTCCGTGACAGCGCCGGCGGCGCGCCGGGTGTCGAACTGACTGTCATGGACGATGGCGGCGGACGGCCCGAGGCACTGGAGCGGGGTACCGGGTTCGGCATCGCCGGCATCCGCGAGCGCATCGCGGCGCTGGGCGGCACGCTCTCCATCGGCGAGGCGCAGGGCGGCATCCGCGTGGCGGCGACCATCCCCACCGGGGCGCTGCGGCCATGAGCGCCGCCCGGATCATGCTGGTCGACGACCATCCGATCGTGCGCGAGGGCTACCGCCGGCTGATCGAGCGGCGGCCGGGCTATGCGGTGGTCGCCGAAGCGGCCGATGCCGGCGAGGCCTATCGCCTGTACCGCGAGACGACGCCCGACATCGTGGTGATGGACTTGACCCTGCCCGGGCCCGGCGGGATCGAGGCGACGCGGCATATCCGGCAATGGGACGGCGGCGCCCGCATCCTGATCTTCACCATGCACCAGGGCGCGGCCTTCGCGCTGAAGGCCTTCGAGGCCGGCGCGTCCGGCTATGTGACGAAGAGCAGCGATCCGGCCGAACTGGTGCAGGCCATCGAGGCGATCCTCGCCGGCCGGCGGGCGATGAGCCCGGACATCGCCCAGGAGATCGCCGAGGAACGGGTCGACGGCCGTGCGACGGCGATCGCCGATCTGAGCCCGCGCGAGACCGAGATCCTGCGCATGCTCGCCTCGGGCATGACCTCCGACGAGATTGCCGCCGGGCTCTGCCTCAGCGTCAAGACCGTCCAGAACAACCACTACCAGATCAAGGCCAAGCTCGGCGCGCGCACCGACGCCCATCTGGTCTGGGTGGCGATCGAGGCCGGGCTGGTCCGCCGCTAGCGCAATCCCCCGATCGCCGGGACGCCGGGCTCAGCCGGTCAGCTGGGTCGCCATGACGCCGACGATCAGCGCCGTCGAGGCGGCGCCGGGGTCGATATGGCCGAGCGAGCGGTCGCCGAGCCGGGCGGCGCGGCCCTTGGAGGCCCGCATCGCCTTGGTCGCCTCGGCGCCCTCCTCGGCGGCCCGGGCGGCCGCCTGGAAGCACGCGGCCAGATCGTCGCCGCGGCCGGCCGCCTCGCTGATCGCCTCGGCCGCCGGCAGCCAGGCATCGACCATGGTCTTGTCGCCCCGCTCGGCCTTGCCGCGATCCTGGATTCCCTTGGCCATGGCGCAGAACGCGTCGACCATGGCGTCGCGGTCGAGCTCGGGCTTTCCCTTGGCCGCCGCGCCGGCCCGCATGAAGGCAGTGGCATAGAGCGGCCCGGAGGAGGCGCCGACGGCGTTGAGGAAGGTCTTTGCGGCGGTGTTGAAGACGACGGCCGGCTCGTTCTCGGCGGTGTCGAGCTGGCCCAGCGCCTCGCGGACGGCGGTGAAGCCGATCCCCATGGTCACGCCGTGGTCGGCGTCGCCGATGACGCCGTCCAGCTCCGACAGATGGTCCTTGTGTTCCTCGATGGCATCGGCGATCGCGACGAACATCGCGACGAGATGCTGGGTGGTGATGGTCATGGGCATGGTCCGTATCGGGTTGGCCGGGTCCGGCGAGGCTTAGCCAGCACGGAACATCGCACAATCGCAAGGGTGGTCGAGGAGCTCGGTCAGCTCGTCGTCGAGCAGGATCAGGGTCACGGACATGCCGGCCATTTCGAGCGACGAGCAATAGGTGCCGACCCAGGTGGCGTGCACGTCGATGCCCTTGCGCTCGAGGCGCTCGTGCACCCGCCGGTTGATCACGTAGAGCTCCATCAGCGGCGTCGAGCCGAGCGAGTTGATCAGCACCGCGACCTTCGAGCCCTTCCTGGCCGGCATCTCGGCGAAGATCCGCTCCAGCATGTCGTCGGTAACGTCGTCGGCGGTGCGCAGCGGCTCGCGCGTGACGCCCGGCTCGCCATGGATGCCCATGCCGATTTCCATCTCGTCCGGGCCGATCTCGAAATTGTGCCGCAGGGTCTGGGGCAGCGAGCACGGCGCCAGCGCCACGCCGACGGTGAAGGTGTGGTCGTTGGCCTTGCGGGCGACGCGCTCGCATTCGTCCAGCGACCACATGTGGTCGGCCGCCGCACCGGCGATCTTGAAGATGAAGAAATTGCCGGCGACGCCGCGGCGCTTCTCCTTCTGGTCGAGCGGCGCCGAGGCGACGTCGTCGGTGGAGAGCACCGTGCGGACCTCGATGTCCTCCATCGCCGCCATCTCGGCCGCCATGTCGAAATTCATCACGTCGCCGGCGTAGTTGCCGTACATGTAGAGGACGCCGGCGCCGCCATCGACGGCCTTGGTGCATTCCAGGATCGGGTCCGGCGGCGGCGAGGCGAAGACGTTGCCGATGGCGCAGGCGTCGGCGATGCCCTTGCCGACGAAGCCGACGAAGGACGGCTCGTGGCCCGAGCCGCCGCCGATGACGATCGCCACCTTGTCCTTGCGCGGGCCGTCGACGGCGATCACCGAGCGCGGGCTGTGTTCGAGCTGGCGCACATGGTTGGGATGCGCCTTCACGATCCCGTCCAGCATCTCCTCGATGATGTTCTTCGGGTCGTTGATGAGCTTCTTGGTCTTCACTGGATTGCCTCCCTGTAGCTGTGTGCGTCTGGTTCCTCGCAGGGCGCCGAGCGACTCGGGCACCCCCTCCGCCTGCAGAATGCTGTGCGCCGTGGCCGCGTCGGTGATCAGGATATTCGCATAGCCGCCGCGCAGGGCCGCCAGGATCGCCGGCACCTTGCGCGCCCCGCCGGCCACGGCGATGCGCACCTTGATCGCGCTGATCTCCTCCAGCGTCAGCCCGATGGTGCGCGCATCCAGCGGCGCGCGCACCGGCACGCCGCGATCGTCGATGAAGCGGCCGGCAACGACCGCCGTCGCCCGGTGAAAGGCGGGATGCGCCAGCTCCTCCTGGCGCACCAGCCCGCTGGCATGGATCGTGCTGTCGGGCCGGGTCGAGCAGATGCCGAAGACCACCTTGTCGGCCCGCCGCGCCATGTCGAACTGCTCGCGCAGCTGCGGCTCGTCCATCAGCACGTCGCGGACCGCGGCGCTGGAGACGACGGCCGGCGCGGTGATGTTGATCGAGCGCGCGCCGAGCGCCGTCGCCAGTTGCGAGGCGCAGAGTTCGGGGGTGAAATCCACCGGCGCCGAGGTGCCGCCGGTGAGCTGGATCACCGACAGATCCGGAACCCGGCCCGGCCCCATGCGCCGCGCCAGCGCGATCATCGTGCGGCCCCAGGCGATGCCCAGCGTGTCGCCGGGCCGGATCAGCCGCTGCAGCACCCGCGCGCCGGTCTCGCCCAGCCGCTCGTCGAGGCCCTGGTCGGTCTCGGCGCTGGGAATGACGATGCAGTCGCTGAGATTGAAGCGGTCCTTCATCGCCTGGGCGATCATCAGCTCGCTGAGCCGCGAGGTCTCCATCGACAGGGTGACAATACCGCGGGTACGCGCCTCGGCCAGATAGCCGTTCACAGTGGCCCGCGAGACGCCCATCGCCTTGGCGATCTCGTTCTGGGTCATGCCGTCGCGGGCATAGAGCCAGCCGGCCCACAGCAGCGGATCGTCGCGGAACGGCAGCGGGACCGGAGTGGCGCCGGCAGTGGGCCGACCGGAGGCGCTCTTGCGCGCTGTGGAGGTGTTCAAGGAAGCCATCTTGACATTTGTCTTATAGGATTTGAATATTGTCGCCAATAGGGTTTGCCAATCGCGATCCGACGGTCCTGGGAGGGATTCAGCCGTCGATGCCACGCGGTTGCACAGCAGCGCCGGAACGCCACGGGCCGCCGGCGGCCACTATTGCAACTGGGAGGAAACAGGCATGACGAATTCATTCGACAAACGGGCCGGCTCCGGACTGATGGTCCCGCGCCGCAGCCTTCTGAAAGGCGGGGCGGCCCTCGGGCTGTCGACCGTCCTCGGCGCTCCCTTCATCAACCGACTGCACGCCCAGGAGAGCCATCCGCTCGCCGGCCAGTCGATCGAGATGAACATTCTCGGCATCGCCGGCTGGGTGCCGTCGTCGCTGGGCGTGAAGATGTCGCCGCTCTTCGCCGAATATGTGAAGGAGAAATACGGCTACGACGTCTCCTTCAACTTCCAGGAAGCGCCCTTCGCCGACCTGTTCCAGAAGGCCGCGACCTCGCTGGTCACGCGCAGCCAGGAATTCAACATCATCATTTCCGACAGCCAGTGGCTCGGCGCGCTCGCCCAGCCGGGCTGGATCCTGCAGCTGAACGACGTCATCGCCCAGAACCCGGCGCTCGACATCGACTGGTACTCGAAGACCGTCGTCGACACCTACATGACCTATCCCGACGGCAGCCAGAACATCTGGGGCCTGCCCCAGGAGGGCGACGTCGAAGCCCTGTTCGTGCGCAAGGACTGGCTCGACGACCCGAAGGAACGCGAGGCGTTCAAGGCGAAGTACGACGTCGAGCTGCCCTCGACCTTCGAGGACTTCGAGAACCTCACGATGGACGAGTTCGAGAAGGTCGCCGACTTCTTCACCCGGCCGGACGAGCAGCGCTGGGGCTTTGCCCAGCAGTACAGCCGCGTCTACGATTTCGCGACCTGCGCCTTCAACAACTTCCTGTGGAGCCGCGGCGGCGAATTGTGGGATGCCGAGACCGGCCAGGTCGAGGGCGTCCTCAACACGCCGGAGAACGCGGCCTCGCTGGAAGAGTACAAGCGCTGGCTGAAATACTGCCCGCCGGGCGCCACCAATATCGGCATCGCCGAGGGCATCGATGTCTTCACCCAGGGCAAGGTCTTCGCCACCATCCAGTGGGCCGCCGTCGGCCCGGCGATGATCACCGAGGAACTGCAGGGCAAGGTGCTGGTCGTGCCGCCGCCCAAGCATCAGGCGCCGGGCGCCGAGCCCAAGCGGATCTACTCCATGGGCGGCCAGCCCTGGGTGATCAACGCCTTCAACGACGAGCAGAAGATGCGCGTCGCCATCGACTTCATGAACTGGTGGTACCAGCCCGAGACGGCGCTGGAATTCGCCAAGCGCGGCGGCAATCCGTGCGACAAGGCGACCCTGTCGCGGGACGATTTCGACGACATCAACCCGTGGAACCGCACCTACAAGTTCATGCTCGAGGACGGCCGCTCGCAGGATTTCTGGCATGATCCGAAATATTCGGAGATGCTGTCGGTCCAGCAGGAGGGCTATTCCTCCTTCGTGACCGGCCAGTCGACCGACGCCCAAGCGGTGATGGACTACATCGCCTGCGCACAGCAGCAGATCCTCTACGATTCCGGCACGGCGAAAGAAGCGCCGTCCGACAGCTGCGCGATGACCTCGCTGTAAGCAGGTCCACCGATCGGCCGGACGCGGAGCCCTTCCGCGTCCGGCCATCCAGTCCCAAGATCGAGGCCCGATAATGCCCCCCGTCCAGCAGCGTCGGCGGCCCTTTGCCCGCCTGTTCGACAACCGCGCCACGCTGATCCTCACGCTGCTGGCGCCGGTGATGATCTTCTTCATCGTGTTCAACACGATCCCGACGCTGTGGCTGCTCGGCCTGTCCTTCTACAATTTCTCGCTGACCAGCGGCATGCCGCCGGAATTCGTCGGCTTCCGCAATTTCTTCGCCATTCTCGCCAGCAAGAACGGCATCTGGTTCGACCTGTCGCGGACCTTCACCTTCGTCCTGTGCGGCGTCACCATCCAGACCCTCCTCGGCGCCATGCTCGGCTTCCTGTTCTGGGGGTCGAAGGACATGCCGGGCCGGCGCATCGCCCTGACCCTCCTGTTCGCGCCGATGGTACTGACGCCGGTGGCCTCGGGCACCTTCTTCCGCTTCATCTACGACCCGACCTTCGGCGTGCTGAACTATCTTGGCCGGGCGCTGTTCGACAGCGGGCCCATCGACTTCCTCGGCAATCCCGAGCTCGCCTTCTGGGCGGTGCTGGCGGTGGATTGCTGGATGTGGACGCCGTTCATGACGCTGATGACGCTGGCCGCGCTCGGCTCGGTGCCCAAGGCCGAGCTGGAGGCCGCCGAGATCGACCGCGTGCCGTTCCTGCGGCGCCTGACCCTGGTCATCTGGCACCACGGCAAGTTCATCATGATGCTCGGCATCCTCCTGCGCACCATCGACAGCTTCAAGACCCTCGACCTGATCATCCCGATGACCAAGGGCGGGCCGGGCCAGACCACGCGGCTGGTGGCGCTGGAGCTGAACAAGCAGGCCTTCGAAAGCTTCAACATGGGCTGGTCGTCGGCCTATGCCGTCCTTCTCCTCCTGATATCGATCGCCATGACCAGCGCCTTCATCTTCGTCCTCAGCCTGCGTCGCCGCCGGGAGAACGGAGCATGAGCCGCCTGCGCGAATGGCTGTACTACGCCGCCCTGTGGCTGATCGCATTGATCTTCTTCGCGCCGATCGCCTGGATCGTCATGTCGTCCTTCAAGACCCGCAGCGACATCCTGGCGGTGCCGCCGAAGCTGTTCTTCAAGCCGACGCTCGACAATTACGTCGACCTGTTCAACCGCGGCGAGATCTTCCTGCAGATCGCCAATTCGGTGGTGCTGTCCATCGGCGCCGTGCTGATCGCCGTGGTCGTCTCCTTCCTCGCCGCCTTCTGCTTCTCGCGGTTCCGGCCGAAGGGCACCGACTTCCTGATGTTCCTGCTCCTGTCGATCCGCATGCTGCCGGGACCGGCGGTGATCCTGCCGGTGTTCCTGATGTATGTCGCCTTCGGTTGGAAGGATTCGCATCTCTGGCTGATGCTGTTCTACGCGATGTTCTCGATCCCCTTCTCGGTGTGGATCCTGAAGGGCTTCCTCGACGGCGTCTCGACGCGCTTCGACGAGACCGGCATCGTCAATGGCGGTTCGTGGTTCCACGTGATCTTCAAGGTGGTGATGCCGCAGGTCCGGCCCGGCCTGATCGCCGCCTTCATCTTCAACCTGATCTTCGTGTGGAACGAATATCTCTTCAACTTCATCATCGGCGGCGTGAATACCCAGAACATTCCCTACGCCCTGTCGGTCGGTACCTATTCCGACGGCGGCGTCAACTGGACGTTCATCTCCACCATGACCTCGGTCTACATCATCGTGCCGGTGGTCTTCATCTACATCTTCCAGAAATATCTGCTGGTCGGGATGACCTTCGGCACCGTGCGGGGAGAGGTCTGACCATGAAAGCCACCCGCACCTTTCCCGAACGGCTGGAGACGATCCTGATCTTCGGCCTTCTCGCCGGCATCCTGATGATCGCCCAGCGCTACAACCTGATGGTCTACAAGGTCGGCCTGTGCGTGCTGGTCGCCTCCACCCTCCTGCAGATCGCCGTCGGCAATCTGCGCAAGGACGCCTCGGCCGGGGCCAGCCTGTTCTTCATCCTCAAGGTCCTCCTGGTCATCGCGGCCGTGTTCTCGGTCGGCATCCTGATGGTCCCGACATTCTCGCAACTCGGTCGCTGATCTCCATGTCGCTGCAGTTCCAAGGCATCACCAAGAGCTACGGCAAGACCGTCGCTCTCGACGCGCTGACCCTCGACGTCGCGCCGCAGAGCTTCACCGTCCTGTGCGGCCCGCCCCAGTCCGGCAAGTCGACCCTGTTCCGCATCCTCGTCGGGCTGGAAAAGCCCGATGCCGGGCAGATCCTTCTGTCGGGCCGCGATATCGTCGGCGATCCGCCGGCCGAGCGGCCGATCGGCTACGTGCCGCAGAACTTCGCGCTCTACCCGCACCAGACGGTGGCCCAGAACATGGCCTATCCGCTGACGCTGGCGCGCTTTCCCAAGGACGAGATCGCCGCCCGGGTCGACCGGACCGCCGGCATCCTGTCGATCACCCATCTCCTAGCCAAGACGCCGGACCAGCTCTCGGGCGGCGAGAAGCAGCGCGTCGCCGTGGCGCGCGGCCTCCTGAAGGATGCCCAGATCTTCGTCCTCGACGACCCGCTGGTCGGGCTCGACTACAAATTGCGCGAGCGGCTGATGGACGAGCTGAAATCACTGCGCGAGGAGCTGAACGCCACCTTCCTCTATGCCACCTCGGATTCGCTGGAGGCGCTGACCATGGCGCAGCGGCTGGCCGTCATCGACGAGGGCCGGGTGATCCAGGATGGCGAGGTGACCGCGGTCTATCACCAGCCGTCCCGGGCCCGCTCGCTGGACCTCATCGGCTTTCCCAACGCCAATCTCTATTCCGGCAGCGTCACCGACGGCACGGTGACGGCGGGGCCGCTGCGCCATCCCGCCGCCGGCTTTGAAGAGGGCAGCGCGGTGATCGCCGGCATCCGGCCCGAGCATGTGCGGCTGAACCCCGAAGGCCCGGCGATCGGCACCCAGCCGGCGCGGGTGACGCTGGTGGAGAATCTCGGCGGCGAGGCGGTGGTCTATCTCGATCTCGACGGCCATTCCCTGACCAGCGCGATCCCCCTGTTCGATCGCGCCCCGCCCGAATTCGACAGCACGGTCGGCGTGCGGATCGACCCGGCCGACATCCTGCTGTTCGACGGCACCAGCGGGCAGCGCCTGGCGGCTTCGCCATGACCATGTCGCAGGCCCAACGCGTTCGAGCAGGACAGAACATCCATGGCTGAAATCGTCATCGAGCACGTCACCAAGCGCTTCGGCAGCTTCACCGCCGTCGACGACGTCCACATGACCTTCGCCGACGGCGAGGTCGCCTGCCTGCTCGGCCCGTCCGGCTGCGGCAAGACCACGCTGATGCGCATGCTGGCGGGGCTCGAGCGCCCGAGCGAGGGCCGCGTCCTCTTCGGCGGGCGCGACGTGACCCGCCTGCCGCCGCGCAAGCGCAATGTCGGCATGGTCTTCCAGTATCCGGTCATGTACCCGACCCTGTCGGTGGCCGAAAACCTGGAACTGCCGATGCGCCACGACCGCAGCGTCTCGACCGCCGAGCGCAAGCGCCGCGTCGACGAAGTTCTCGACGTCCTCGACCTGCGGCCGCTGGCCGGTGCCTTCATCGAGCAGCTCGACGCCGGCAGCCGCCAGAAGGTCGCCGTCGGCCGGGCCGTGGCGCGCCAGTCCGAGATCGTCCTGTTCGACGAGCCGACCACCAATGTCGAGGTCAATGCCAAGCTGCAACTCATCCGCGCCTTCAAGCGGGTCACCAAGCGGCTGAAACAGACCATCGTCTACGTGACCCACGACCAGACCGAGGCAATGACGCTGGCCGACCGGATCGCCCTGATGAAGGACGGCCGGATCATGCAGTATGACCGCCCGCAGGTGCTCTACGGCCAGCCGACCACCGAGTTCGGCGGCTGGTTCCTCGGCAATCCCGGCATGAACTTCATTCCCGCCGAGCTCGACAGCCGCGGCATCCACGCTCCGATCCTGGCCGAACCGCTGCCTGCCCCGGCCAGCCCGCCGCGCGGCCAGCTCACCCTCGGCATCCGGCCCGAACTCGTGCGCATGACCGGCGCGCCGACCGAGGGCAGCGTCGGCGCCATCCTCGTCGACCAGGCGATCGGCATCGCCGGCCGCTACCTGACCAAGGCGAAGATCGGCGAGACGGTGGTCAAGGTGAACACCGACGGCCGGCCGCCGGCGGCGCTCGGCGGCGCCGTGCATCTGTCGGTGCCGCGCGACCGGCTGATGCTGTTTGCCGACGGCAACCGCGTCTCCTGACAGGGGAAGGGACGACCATGCGCTACGATGTCTCCGTCGTCGGGCTCTACATCCTCGACATTCTCGGGCGCCCCGTCAGCCGCATCCCGGAACGCGGCAATGTCGAGTTCATCGACGAGATCCGCCTGACCGTTGCCGGCACCGCTGGCGGCGTGGTGGTCAACACCGCCAAGCTCGGCCTGAACAGCCTGGCCGTCGGAGCGGTGGGCAACGACGAGAAGGCCGATTTCGTCCTCGGCGCGATGGACCGGCTCGGCATCGACATCTCCGCCATGCAGCGGCTCGACGGCATTCCGACCTCGGCGACGATCCTGAACATCCGGCCGAATGGCGAACGCCCGGCCCTGCACATGCGCGGCGCCTCGGACCATTTCGACGTTCCGCCAAGCCTCTACGACCAGATCTTCGACGCGCCGATCCTGCATCTGGGCGGCACCGGCCTCCTGAAGACCCTCGACGGCGAGCGCAGCCGGCTGCTGCTTGAAGAGGCCAAGCGGCGCGGCTGCACGGTGACCTTCGACCTGATCGCCGCCAGTGCGGAGACCGCGGGGCTGGTGCTGCCGCTGTTACCGTCCATCGACTATTTCATGCCCTCGATCGAGGAGGCCCGCGACATGTCGGGCCAGACGACGCCGGCCGACTGCGCCGCTTTCTATCTCGACCGGGGCGCGCAAACCTGCGTCTTCACCCTCGGCGGCGAGGGCGCCTATTACGCCGCCGCCGACGGCACGCGCCTGCATGTGCCGGCCTACGACATCGACGTGGTCGACACGACCGGCTGCGGCGATGCCTTCGACGCCGGCTTCATCACCGCACTGACCCACAGGATGGACCCGGAAGCCGCCATCGATTTCGCCCAGGGGGTTGCGGCGCTGGTGGCCAGCGGCCTCGGCTCGGATGCCGGCGTCGTGTCCTTCGACCATACGAAGGAGCGGGTCGCGGAGTTGCAGGCGGGGCGCCGCAAACGCTGACAGCCGGGAAAGGCCGGCCCCCATTGCGCCGCCGCCTCGCCCGCGCACCGACGATTGCGGCGCGCAATATCCGAACTGGCGTCCTGCCCGTTCCCGCGCCATGCGGCTTGCACGCGCGCGTCGGCGGTGCTTTATCTCCACCCGTTCTCAGGGCGGGGTGAAAGTCCCCACCGGCGGTATGCGGCGGTTGCCGCGAGCCCGCGAGCGCCCTTCGGCTTCGAAGGGGTCAGCAGATCAGGTGCGATGCCTGAGCCGACGGTCATAGTCCGGATGAGAGAGAACGTACGCAATGCGCGCCAGGCGAACGCCTCGCGTATCCGCGTCCGTGATCGCCTTGGGTGACGTGTCCGTTGCGAAGGAGATCACCATGGCACCCACCCGCTACGCATTCATCAAGGCCAACTGGCACGCCGACATCGTGTCGCGCGCCCTCGAAGGCTTCACCCAGATCATTCCCGCCGACCAAGTCGACGTCTTCGACGTGCCCGGCGCCTTCGAGATGCCGCTGATGGCCCGCGATCTCGCGATGACCGGCCGCTACAAGGCGGTCGCCGCCGCGGCCCTCGTCGTCGATGGCGGCATCTACCGGCATGATTTTGTCGCCCAGGCCGTGGTCGACGGCTTGATGCGCGCCGGCCTCGACAGCGGTGTGCCGGTCCTGTCGGTGTCGCTGACGCCGCATCACTACCAGGAGACGGCCCATCACGAGGCGATCTTCCGCGAGCATTTCGTCACCAAGGGCCGCGAGGCGGCCGAGGCAGCGCTGATGATCGTCAAGACGCGCCAGTCGATCGAGAAGCCAGCCGCCGCCATCCACCGCGTCGCCTGATCCAGGCGACGTCCGGCCTCGAACGATGATCGTGCGACCGGAAGGCACGACCCACGGTGCGCGGACGATTGCAGTCGGCGCGCCGGCGTGGCTACCCTGTCACGGCCTCGCCGCATGCGGGGCGGCGGGTCGCACACGGGCGGCACAGGGGGATCGGACGCAGGAATGAATGCCACGGACTTTCCGGCCGACGCGTCCGAGGCCCCGGACGATCTCGACGCTGCGTTCCCCTTCGACCTGCCACCCCTCGTCGAGGGCGATCCGGTGGATGTCGTCATCCTCGGCGCCGGGGTGAACGGCGCCGGGCTCTTCCGCGATCTCTGCGCCCAAGGCGTCAGTTGCCTGATCGTCGATCGGGGCGATTTCGGCGGCGGTGCCAGCGCGGCCGGCTCACGGCTGATCGAGGGCGGGCTCGCCGAACTCGAGATCGGCGATCTCGCCGGCGCCAGACAGGCCGCCAGCGAACGCAACCGGCTCCTGAAGAACGCGCCGCATTTCGTCGACATGCTGCCGGTATTGTTTCCGGTCTTTTCCTGGCTCGGCGGAGTGGGCGCAGCACTGGCGACGCTTTTCGGCACGCCCACCGTCCCGCGCCAGCGCGGCGCGATCCTCGCCCGGCTCGGCCTTGCCCTTCACGACCGCTTTGCCGCGGCGCCCGTCGACACGCCGCGCCACCAGCTCCTGAGCCGGCAGGCGGCAGGGGCAACGTTTCCCAAGCTTTCGACGGACATCACCGCCGCCGGCCTCTACCAGGATGCGCGGATCACGGCGCCCGAGCGGCTGGTCTACGAACTGGTGAAGGACGGGCTGGAGGCCTGTCCCGATTCCCGGGCCGCCAACTGGACGCGCCTCGTCTCCTGTTTCGGCGGGAGCCTCTCCTTCGAGAGCGAGGACGGAACGGATTTCGCCATGCGCCCGACGCTGGTGGTCAATGCCGCGGGTCCCTGGATCGACGAGGTCAACGCCGCCCTCAGCGCGCCCGAGGCGCAAGTTGCCGGTCGACGGCAGAGCCACATCCTGCTCGACCACGAGGCGCTGCGCCGCCAGCTCGATGGCCGGGTGCTGCGCTTCGAGATGGCGGGCGATGGCCGGGTCCTGACCGCGCAGGACTATCTCGGCCGGGTGCTCGTCGGCGCGACGGACGCCCCCACCGATGATCCGGACGAAGCGCGTTGTCCGGACGACGACATCGCGGCGCTGCTCGATGCCCTCCGCGCCGTCCTGCCGGATCTCGACTTTGCGGCCGATCAGGTGGTCTGCACCTATGCCGGGGCCGTTCCGTCGCCGGCGCCGGACGAGGCGGCCGGCCGGACGCCGCGCCCCGGCGGGTCCATGCCCGTCATGGAGGCCGACGCGGACCGGCCCTTCCCGATCCTGTCGCTGGTCGGCGGCCGGTTCACCACCTATCGCCAGTTCGCCGAAACCGCGACCGACGCGATCCTTCAGCGCCTGCAACGCAGCCGCATCCAGTCGACCGAGCATCTGGCGATCGGCGGCGGCCGCAACTATCCGGGTAATCCCCTGGCGCGGTCGGTCTGGCTCGCCGAGGCCTCGGTGGCGACGTGGCTCGACGAACCGCGGTTGGAGACCCTGCTGGAGCGTTACGGCACGACGGCGCTCTCCATCGCCCACCACATCTGCGATCATGTCGATGCCGACCGGCTGCCGGACGCCCGCTCGGTGAGCCTGCGCGAGATCGACTGGATCGCCCGCAACGAGGATGTGGTACGGCTGGAGGACATCGTCCTGCGCCGCCTGAATCTCGGTGTCGCCGGCCTGTTCACGGCGCGCGACATCGAGGCCATTGCCATTGTCGCGGCGAGCGCGCTGAAATGGTCGCCGGAACGGCGGGCGGCGGAGATCGAGGCGGTGACGACGCTGCTTCGCGACACGCGCCGCATGCGGGTCTGAGGACCTGCGCGGCGCATCCCGGACGCGCCGCGCAGGTCGAGCCGATCAGGCGCCGTGATATTTGGCGTCGAGCGCGTCGATCGCCTTCACATTGTCGGCCGAGCGGCCGTTGGGATCGAATTCGCAGGCCAGATACGCCTCGGCGATGCTCTTGGCGAGCTCGGAGCCGACCACCCGGGCGCCCATGGTGATGATCTGGGCGTTGTTGGACAGGGCCGCGCGCTCGGCCGAATAGGTGTCGTGGGTCTGCGCGGCACGGATGCCGGGCACCTTGTTGGCCGACAGGCAGACGCCGATGCCGGTGCCGCAGCACAGGATGGCCCGGTCATAGGTGCCGTCGAGAATGCCGCTGGCGACCCGGTCGGACAGGTCGGCATAGAATTTCTCGGCGCCCTCGGGCGGATTGCTGACCTCGGAGACCTCGAGGCCGGCCTTGCCGGTCAGGTGCTCGGCAAGGGCCTTGGCGAGGGGAGCTCCGGCGCTGTCGCCGGCGATCGCGAGTTTCATGGGACGTCCTTTCTTCAGATGGTGGCGGCGCAGCGGGACAGGATGTCGAGATAACCCTCGACGTTCCAGGCCGACCGCCCGATGAACAGCCCGTCGATATGGGGACAGGCAATGAGTTCGGCGCAATTGCCGGGATTGACGCTGCCGCCGTAGAGGCATGGCAGCCGGCGTCCGGTGATCTCCTCGGTCGCCGCGATGATGCGCGCCTGGCGTTCGTCGGCATAGTCGGGCGCGGCGGGCGTGCCGCTCTCGCCGATGGCCCAGACCGGCTCGTAGGCGAACAGGATCGGGGCGGCCATCTGGGCCTCGGAGAGCTTCGACAGGGCGCCCTCCACCTCGCGCCGCAGCACCGCGTCGGCACGGCCCGAGGCCTTGTCCTCGGCGCTCTCGCCAATGCAGATCAGCGGGAGCAGGCCGTGGCGGATGGCGGCCTCGGTCTTCAGCCCGACCGTCTCGTCGGTCTCGCCGAAATGCGCGCGGCGCTCCGAATGGCCGAGCTCGACCATGTCGGCCCCGCAATCGGTGAGCATCGGCGCGGAGATCTCGCCGGTCCAGGCGCCCTCGTCCGCCCAGTGCATGTTCTGGGCGCCGACCTTGACGTCGGTGCCCGTGAGGATCACCTTCACCTCGCGCAGGGCGGTGAAGGGCGGAATGACGAAACGCTGGATGCGATCGTCGCCGGGTGCCTCTGCGAGCGTCTCGGCGAAATGCCGTGCCGCGCCCAGCGTCTTGTTCATCTTCCAGCTCGTGCCGATCCAGACTTGCGGTGCTTCGGCCATCACGCGTCTTCCTCTGCCAGATACAATCGAATGCCGTCCTCTTCGAGCGCGGCGGCCTTTTCGCGGGGCAGGGCCTGCGACGTCACCACCCCGTCGAAGACGCCGAGATCGGTAAACAGATGCAGGGCGGTGCGCCCGAACTTGAAATGATCGACCATCAGATAGCTCTCAGCCGACGAGGCGATCATCCGCCGCTTGACCGCCAGCACCTCCTGGTCCTGGTGGAACGCCGTTCGGCCCTCGATCGAGGAGCTCGACAGCAGCACCACATCGGCCCGCAGCGAGGCCAGCGCCGTTTCCGTCACCACGCCGAAGAAGCCGTTGAACTTCTTCGAATAATTCCCGCCCAGCGCAATCAGTTCGATCCCCGCTTCGCCGGCAAGGCCCGCGATCACCGCCATGTTGTTGGTCACCACGGTCAGCGGCCGCTTCTCGCGCAGGAACGGCACCAAGCTCCCCGCCGTCGAGCCGTCGTCAACCATGACGCACATGCCGGGCTGGACGAAATCCGCCGCCCGCGCCGCGATGGCCCGCTTTTCCGCCGCGGCCATGCGCGCCCGGTAGCGGAAATCGCTCTCGAACTGGCCGCTGGCCTCGATCGTCGCGCCGCCGCGGGTGCGGCGCAGGAGACCGTCCGCCTCCAGTTCGTCGAGATCGCGGTGGATGGTCATCTTCGAGACGCCGAAATGCAGCGCCAGGCGATCCAGCGTCGCCGCGCCTTCCTCGACGAGGATATCGACGATGCCGCGCCTGCGATCGTCCCGTTTCACGATGACCTTCCCTTCCCGGCCGACCATGCCGGCTCAGTCTCGATGTAACAGCCCGCGGGAAATTCGCAACACACCCCGTGTGATTTTGTTATGTTCGATTGTGGCGCGGTGGGGTCGTGGCGCCATGACATAGCCGGGTCAGCGATCGCCACCGCGGCCGAACCCGCCGGCATCCCGGCGGATGCTTGGCAGGCGGCCGGCCTTCGGCGTAGAACCGCAGCAATCCGGACCGTGTGCCCCTGGCGCAGCCGGATCGGCCGACCCCCGCGCCCTTTCCGACGGCGCATGATGGACCTCGAGGAGCGTATCGCCATGACCATGTCCCTGCCCGCCAAGGTCCGCATCGTCGAGGTCGGCCCCCGCGACGGCCTGCAGAACGAGCCGAAATACCTGCCGACCGACCAGAAGATCGAACTCGTGCGGCGCCTGGCGGCGGCCGGCCTGACCGAGATCGAGGTGACGTCCTTCACCCATCCCAAATGGATCCCGAACCTCGCCGACGCGGAAGAGGTGACCCGCGCCGTCGCCGACCTGCCGGTCACGCCCTTTGCGCTGATCCCCAACCGCCGCGGTCTCGACCGGGCGATGGCCGCCGGGGCCAAGGGCGTGACGCTGGTGGTCTCTGTGACCGACGCCCACAACACCGCCAATCTCAACCGCACCACCGAAGCCTCGGTCACCGAATTGCTGGAGCTGGAGGCAGAGGCCCGGCAGGCCGGCCTGAAGACCCGCGTCTCTTTGTCGGTGGTGTTCGGCTGTCCCTTCGACGGCGCCGTCGCGCCGGAGCATGTCGCCGAGATCGCCAGCCGCTTCGTCGAGGCCGGGGCGCCGCGCATCGGGCTTTGCGACACGATCGGCGTCGCCAATCCGGCGCAGGTCCATGCCCTGTCGACGCTGATGCTGACCCGGTTCCCCGACACCGAGTTCGAGCTGCATCTCCACGACACGCGCGGCCAGGCGCTGGCCAACACGCTGGCCGGCCTGCAGGCGGGCATCCGGTCCTTCGACGCGGCAGTGGGGGGCCTTGGCGGCTGTCCCTACGCGCCGGGCGCGACCGGCAATTCGGCGACCGAGGACGTAGTGGCGATGCTGCATGCCATGGACGTGGCGACCGGCGTCGATCCGGCGGGCCTCCTCGACGCGGCGACCCTTCTCGCCGACTGGCGCGACACGCCGCTGGACAGCGCCGCCTGGCGGATCGCCCGGTCCGGCGGCGAAGCCTGCGGGACGCCGGAGGCCCGCGCCAGCGCCTGAGCATTTGCCGGAGATGGATTTGACGGCCGAGCGAATGGCCGCCTCAGGCCGTCAGGCGTCCTCGGTCAGCCGTGATCGTTCCGGGCAGGCCGCATCGGCGCCGTAGAGCACGACGCGGTTGCGGCCGGCCTGCTTGGCCAGATAGAGCGCCTCGTCGGCGCGTTTCTGCAATTGTTGCGGCGTGACGTCGCCGTCGCCCGGCTCCAATGCCGCGACACCGATGCTGATCGTCACCTGGGGCGAGACCTGCGACCCCGGATTGGCAAGCCCGGCATCGGCGATGCTGCGACGGATCCGCTCGGCGGTGGCGAGTGCCGCCTGCGTATCGACGCCGCGCAGGAGCACCAGGAACTCCTCGCCGCCATAACGGGCAACCTTGTCCCCGTCCCGCCGCACGCAATCGCCGATGAGCTTCGCCACTTCGATCAGGCAGCGATCGCCCTCGCCATGGCCGAGGCGGTCGTTGAGGTTCTTGAAGTCGTCGATGTCGCACATCAGCAGGGCGCCGGACACGCGGCTTCGCGGAGCACTCCACAGCGCGTCGAGGATCTCCGTCATCCAGCGCCGGTTGGCCACGCCGGTTAGCGGATCGGTCCGGGCGAGTTCCTCGAGCCGGTCGTTCGCGGCGGCGAGTTCCGCCACGCGGGTCTTGTCGCGCAGGTCGAGCAAAAACGCCTTCTGGGCCAGAAGCGTCATGCTGCGCCGGGCCACCACGGTCGCGCCGATGCCGCAGGCGAAGAACAGCGTCCACGCCAGGGCACTGCCGGTTCCCAGATCCGGATTGCGGAGCTGGAAGATGCAGTAGAGGCAGACGGTGATGGCCGCGATCGCCGCCGTCCAGCGCAGCGGGATGCCGAAAATGATGATGGCCGAGATCGCCACCACCATCATGATGTTCAGATAGCGTTCGTGATAGCCGCCGCCCGCCGCCTCGCCGATCAGCGCGACGCCCAGGAGGATGACTCCCATCCCGACGACCAGGGCGACGCGCTGCAGGCGCTGGGCGCGGGGCTTGCGCCAGATCAGGAAGACCGCGATGGCCACCGGTGACAGGACCGCGCCGGGCACGAGCATCGACAGGGTCACCGCCGGCGGCAGCGTCAACCAGGACAGCGTCAGCATCAGGACGTTGAGGAGAGCCACCCAGATCATCCAGGCCCGGATGATCTTGGCGGACTGGGACCAGATGCGATCGCGGAAGAGCTTGCCGATCTCGCCGTCCAGGCGGATGTCGCGCGTCCGCATGGCTAGCAATTGCTCGACATCGGTGATCACGGGCCGCGAGCCGTAGAACCGGACGCGCGCAAGCGGGCCGGATCGTCGCTTCGGAACGGACGCGGGCGGAACGGTCATGCGCGGCACATTGGTGATGTCTCCTGCGCCGAGCTTCGCAGACAAGCGTAAAAGCAAGATTGCCATATCATACCGGATCAGCCTCTTTGCCGGCCCGCCTGGGGGTGATCGGCGCCGGGGGACATTGCGCCGATTGACGGGCCGTCGCCGCTCGCCCATCGTCGCCCGCATGACCACGATCCTCGACCTCACCGGGCTGAAATGCCCGCTTCCGGCGCTGAAGACCCGCAAGGCGCTCGCCGGCATCGCGCCGGGCGGGCTCTTGGAAGTGCGCTGCACCGATCCGCTGGCGGTGATCGACATTCCCAATCTGGTCGCCGAGATGGGCTACCGGCTCGCGGCCACCGAACGCGAGGGCGAGCGCAGCGTCTTCGTGATCGAGAAATCGGCCCCGACCGCCGCCGCATGACCGGCTTTGCCGAGCGCCGTCGCGCCCCGGTGGGCAGCAAGGGATGGCATCGTCCAGCGCCCCATGAAGACCGTAAAAGCCGCCTGCGATAAAGACGGGAACTTGTCCCGTTGCCGATCGTAAGGACGCCGGGCTAGCGTCACTGCAACGGTCGTCTCCCGGCTTCCTGCCCCTCCCAAAGGCAGCGGGGCCGGGGCGACCGGGTCCAGTTTTCCCGCGGTCCCGGAACGGAGGCCGATCCGCGGGTCATCCGTCCATCGCCGGTTGCGACGGCCCGGTCAGACGGGCACGGACAGGCGCGCCACGGATCAGCGGGCGACGGGAAAAACACGGCTCGCGGGGACGGGTCGGCATGGCGTATGGTCGGCCGCCCCTGAGGGCCGCCGAGACAGACGCAGACGGGGCCAGCCCCGCCGGGAGGAAAGATGAGACGACTGACCCTGACGGCGCTCGCCGCCACGCTCGCTCTGTCGGCGAGCCCCGCCTTTGCCTACAAGATCTTCGTGTCGAACGAGAAGGGCAACGACATCACGGTGCTCGACTCGGCCGATTTCGCCGTCGTCGACACCTTCGAGGTCGGCCAGCGGCCGCGCGGCATCGCCGTCAGCCCCGACGGCAAGCATCTCTATGTCTGCGCCAGCGACAGCGACACGATCCAGGTCTACGACACCGAGACCTACGAATTCATCCGCACCCTGCCGTCGGGCCCCGACCCGGAGCTCCTGGTCGTTTCGGCGACCGGCGACCGGCTCTATGCGGCCAATGAGGACGACAATCTCGTGACCGTCATCGATCTGGAAACCGGCGCGCGGCTGGCCGAGATCCCGGTCGGCGTCGAGCCGGAAGGCATGGGGATCTCGCCCGACGGCTCGATCATCGTGAACACCTCCGAAACCACCAACATGGCGCATTTCATCGATCGGGAGACCCATCGCATCGTCGCCAATGTGCTGGTGGATTCGCGGCCGCGCTTCGCCCAGTACAAGAGCGACGGCTCGGAGGTCTGGGTGACCGCCGAGATCGGCGGCACGGTCAGCGTGATTGATGCCGACACCAAGGAGATCAAGAAGAAGATCACCTTCGAGATCCCCGGCATCCGCTCCGAGGCGATCCAGCCGGTGGGCGTGCGGATCACCGACGACGGCTCCAAGGCCTATGTGGCGCTCGGACCCGCCAACCGGATCGCGGTGATCGACGGCAACACCTACGAGGTGCTGGACTATCTGCTGGTCGGCCAGCGGGTGTGGCAGCTCGCCTTCTCGCCGGACCAGACGCATCTGTTCACCACCAACGGCATTTCCAACGACATCTCGATCATCGACGTGGCCGCCGACAAGGTCATCAAGTCGGTACAGGTGGGACGCGAGCCCTGGGGCGTGGCCGTGGCGGGAGACGAATAGCCGGCCGCGCGTCGCGGGGAGGATCTGAAGGGCTGCGTCCGGCAGCCGTGTTTTGGGGAGAGAGAGAATGAAACCAGTCTGGCTATCGCTGATGGCGGCCTTCCTGGCCTTTGCGCCGGCGACCGTCGCCGCCGCGCAGGACAGTGGCAATGCATCCGTCACCGCCGATGACGACGACGACGATGATGATGACGACGATGACGACGATGACGACGCCCATGGCGGCGCCATGGTGCCGCCGGCCAGCGAACTGGAGATGATGCCGGGCTCGGAAATGATGCCCGCCAGCGCCCTCAACGGCGACCAGATCGGCCTGCCGCCGCTGTCGCTCTCCTCGCAGATCATCACGCCCCTGACGATCGGCTCCAGTGACGATCCCTATGCGGTCAGCGCCAAGGATTTCGTCCTGCGCGCCGGCCAGCCCTATCGCTGGGACATCGTCTCGGATGGCGGCGTCGAGTACAAGTTCCATGCTCCGGCCTTCTTCCGGAGCGTCTGGAACAACCAGATCGTCATCGAGGATCGCGAGATCCACATGAACGGCGCGCCGGCCTGGCTGGAATTCGACGCCAAGGGCCCGATCACCGTGCAGTTCCAGACCATCCGTCCGGGCCGCTACGACTGGTATGTCGAGGGGCTGGACGAGAAGGAAGGCATGAAGGGCACGATCACGGTCGTTCCCTGATCCGCACCTTGGTGAACGATCACGGGCAGCCCGCCCCGCCGGACCGGCGGGCGGGTTGCCGGTGTTTTGTCGGGTGTTTTCTCACAGTCCTCGCGGTAAGGTCGGGCGGGCGCACAGATTGCAACGGATGACGATGGTTTCAGCCACCAAGCCGCATGAGCCAGGGGTCGCTGCCCTTTCCGTCGCCCATGTCAGCCATGCCTATGGCGCCCGCAAGGCGCTCGACGACGTGTCCTTCACGGTGCCGCAGGGCTCCTTCACCGCGCTGCTCGGCCCCAATGGCGCCGGCAAGTCGACGCTGTTCTCGCTGGTGACGCGCCTGTTCAACGTGCGCGAGGGCCGGATCGACATTCTCGGCTGGCCGCTCGACCGCCATCCCGGCGAGGCGCTGCGCCGGCTGGGCGTGGTGTTCCAGGCCCGCACCCTCGATCTGGAACTGTCGATCGGCCAGAACCTGACCTATCACGCCGCGCTGCACGGCATGTCCCGCGCCGCCGCCCGGCAGCGCATCGCGGAGATCCTGCAGGGCTCGGAGCTGATCGACCGGCTCGGCGACAAGGCCCGCAGCCTGTCCGGCGGCCAGCTGCGCCGCGTCGAGATCGTGCGCGCCTTCATGCATCGGCCCCGCCTGATCCTGCTCGACGAGCCGACGGTCGGGCTCGACATCCGCTCGCGCGCCGAGATCGTGGCGGAGGTCCGCCGGCTCGTCGCCGACGAGGGCGTCAGCGTCCTGTGGGCGACGCATCTGATCGACGAGATCGACGAAAGCGACCGGGTCGTCGTTCTGCATCACGGCAAGGTGCTGGCCGAAGGCCCGGTGCCCGACGTCGTAGCGGCGGAAAGCGCCGGCTCGATCCGCGACGCCTTCTCGCGGCTCACCGGGCTGGCGACGCCGAAGGTGGAACCGGAGACGATGCCATGAGCGCCACGCCCGACATGGCCGGCCGCGAGCCGGCCCGCGGCTTTCCCCTCGCGGCCTATGCGATCTGCCTGCGCGGCATCGTCGGGCGCGAGGCGCTGCGTTTCCTGCACCAGCGCGAGCGCTTCGTCTCGGCCCTGGTGCGACCGCTGCTGTGGCTGTTCATCTTCGCCGCCGGCTTCCGGCAGGTGCTCGGCGTGTCGATCACCGCGCCCTACCAGACCTATATTCTCTACGAGGTCTACATCACGCCGGGGCTGGTCGGCATGATCCTCCTGTTCAACGGCATGCAATCGTCGCTCTCGATGGTCTACGACCGCGAGACCGGGACGATGAAGACGCTCTTGGTGTCGCCACTGCCGCGCTGGTTCCTGCTGGTCGCCAAGCTCGGCGCCGGCGTCGCCGTCGGCATCCTGCAGGTCTACGTCTTCTTCGCCATCGCCTGGTTCTGGGAGGTGCAGCCGCACTGGTCGGGCTATCTCTACGTGCTGCCGGCGCTGATCATCAGCGGCCTGATGCTCGGCTCGCTGGGCATGCTGCTGTCGTCGCTGGTGCAGCAGCTGGAGAATTTCGCCGGGGTGATGAACTTCGTGATCTTCCCGATGTATTTCGCCTCCTCGGCGCTCTACCCGCTGTGGCGGGTGCAGGAATCGAGCCCGCTGCTCTACCAGATCTGCCTGTTCAACCCGTTCACCCACGCCGTCGAGCTGGTGCGCTTCGCGCTGTACGGCCAGCTCAACGCCCCGGCGCTGGCGATCGTCGTCGGCTGCACGATCGTCTTCCTCGGCGGCGCGATCATCTCCTACGACCCACAGCGCGGGCTGATCAGCCGCAAGCGCCAGCAATAGGCAGCAACCGGCGGCCGCCGATGCCGGGCCGCCATTGCGCGCCGCGATAAAAAGGAGGATCCCCATGTTCGTCCGTCTCACCGCCCGCCACTTCGCGATTGCCACCGTGTCGCTGCTGGCCCTCGCGACCGCCATCGGTGCCGGCACCGCAGCAGCGCAGGACGGCGCATCGCCGCGCGCCGTGCCAGAGGGCTTCGTCGTGCCCGGCCCCGCCCCCACCAATGCCCCGCCGGCCGCTGCAGCGTCGCCGGAGGGAAGCGCCGCGGAGACGGACGGGGAGCCGGCAGCCGGCGACGGCGCGCCGGCCGATCCGATGAGCTTTGCGCGCGGCGGCGAAAAGGGCACCACCGACTGGCCCTGCGTCCAGCGCCGGGTGGAATCGATCACTCCGGCGCAGATCTGGGCGGGACCCGATCTCGCCTTGGCCGACACGGTCGAACGGACAGCCGAGATGCGGGCGCTGATCGACCGGGTGGTGGCCCGGCGCCTGCCGCTGGAGGAGGCCGAAGCGCTGGTCCGGGCGCATGTCGCCGACCTGCCGGAGGCCGAGCGCGAGGCCGCCGCCACGGCGCTGTTCGTCGACATGCTGGCGCGACTGAACAACGAGCGCAGCGAGGTGATGGGCGGCATCGAGCGTTACGGCGCCAAGCAGAAGGCGCTGGCGGCCAAGCTGCGGGCGCAGTCGGCCGACTTCGCCGAGGTGCAGCGCGACCCCGCATCCAGCAACAACGACATCGAGAACGCCCGGCAGGCGCTGCTGTGGGACACGCGCATCTTCAACGAGCGCCGGGAGTCGCTGACCTATGTCTGCGAGGTGCCGATCCTGATCGAACAGCGCGCCTTCGGCCTGGCGCGGGCCATCGCCGGCGCGCTGTAGGGCTGCACGTCCCGACGAAGGTCGCGGCCGTCAGGCCGCGATCATGTCGGATTCCGGGGTCTTGGCGCCGGTCATCAGCGCCACGGCGTCGTTCATCGAGGCGGTCTTCGGGTCGATGACGCAGAGCCGCTTGCCGAGACGGTGGACATGGATCCGGTCGGCGACCTCGAAGACATGCGGCATGTTGTGCGAGATCAAAACGATCGGCATGCCGCGCGAGCGCACGTCCTGGATCAGCTCCAGCACCTTGCGCGATTCCTTGACGCCGAGGGCCGCCGTCGGCTCGTCGAGGATCAGCACCTTTGAGCCGAAGGCCGCGGCGCGCGCCACCGCGACGCCCTGGCGCTGGCCGCCCGACAGGGTCTCGACCGCCTGGCCGATGTTCTGGATGGTCATCAGGCCGAGTTCGGAGAGCTTGTCGCGGGCGATCCGCTCCATGGCGGTGCGGTCGAGCATCCGCAGATATTTGCCCATGAAACCCGGTTTGCGGATCTCGCGGCCGAGGAACATGTTGTCGGCGATCGACAGCGCCGGCGACAGAGCAAGGTTCTGGTACACCGTCTCGATGCCGGCATCGCGCGCCTGCATGGGCGAGGTGAAGCGCACCGGCTCGCCGTTCAGGCGGATCTCGCCCTCGTCGATGCTGACGGCGCCGGAGATCGCCTTGATCAGCGAGGACTTGCCGGCGCCGTTGTCGCCGATCACGGCGAGGATCTCGCCGGGATAGAGATCGAAATCGGCGTGATCGAGGGCGGTGACGCGGCCGTAGTTCTTGACGATGCCGCGGGCCGAGAGGACGGGTGTCTGGGACGTGCTCATGCGGAGACCTTCCTGATCCACTGGTCGATCGCGACCGCGAGAATGATCAGCCAGCCCGTGGCGAAGAGCTGCCACAGGACGTCGACGCCGGCGAGGCGCAGGCCGGAATTGAAGACGCCGACGATCAGGGCGCCGATCATCGGTCCGATGATCGAGCCACGTCCGCCGAAGAGCGAGATGCCGCCGATCACCACGGCGGTGATGGATTCCAGATTGGCCTCGAAGAAGGAGGTCGGGCTGACCGAGCCGACGCGGCCGATCGAGGCCCAGGCCGCCAGGGCGCAGATGAAGCCCGAGACCATGTAAACCGAGATCAGCGTCCGGTCGGTGCGGATGCCCGACAGTTCCGCCGCTTCCTTGTCGTCGCCGATGGCGTAGACATGCCGGCCCCAGGCGGTGCGGTTGAGGACGAACCAGAGCACGACGAAGATCACGACCATCAGGACGACGCCCCAGGTCAGGACCGCGCCGCCGATGTTGAAGCGCTCGCCGAACAGCTTCAGCAGCGGGGCCTCGGCATCCAGCGTCTGGCTGCGGATCGTCTCGCGATTGGAGAAATAATAGTTCAGCGCCAGGAAGACGTTCCAGGTGCCGAGGGTGGTGATGAAGGGCGGCAGCCGCACCTTGGTCACCAGGATGCCGTTCAGAAGGCCGGTCAGCGTGCCGACAACGAAGCCGGAGAGGATGGCCAGCGGCACCGGCAGCCCGGCCTCGACGCTGAGCCGTCCCATGATCACCGAGATCATCACCATCACCGCGGCGACCGACAGGTCGATGCCGGCGGTCAGGATGACGAGGCTCTGGGCGGCGGCGAGAATGCCGACGATCGCCACCTGCTGCATGATCAGCGACAGGTTGAAGGCGGAGAAGAAATTGTTGGAGACCACGCCGAAGACGGCGACCGACAGGAGCAGCACGATCACCGGCACCATGGTCGGTGCGCCGTGAAGGAAATGCTGGGCCGCGTCGAGCGGGCCGCGCGAGCGGCGCTCGAAGGCGGCGACCGTTACGTCGCTGTCCTTCAGGGAGGATTCGAAATCCGCTCCCCGGCTGGTCGGTTCACTCATGTCGTCTCACTCCGGTCGGCCCTGCCATGCCCCTGCATCGGGCCGGCTCGGCGAAGGTGGAAGCGGGTTTGCAGGGATGGAAAGGGGCGGCCCGAAGGCCGCCCGTTCGTCCATCATCCCCAGCAGCGATCGAGGCCTTCCGCCACGCTGATCGACTCCACACCGTCCACCGGTGCGTCGGTCACCAGGTTGACGCCGGTGTCGAAGAAGTCGAGCCCTTCGGTCGGCTGCGGCACGGTGCCGTCCTTGGCATACTGGGCGATCGCCTCGATGCCCTTGGCTGCCATGTCCAGCGGATATTGCTGGGAGGTGGCGCCGATGACGCCCTCTTCGACGTTCTTGACGCCCGGGCAGCCGCCGTCGACGGAAACGATCAGGACGTTCTCCTCCATGCCGAAGGATTTCAGCGCCTCATAGGCGCCGGCCGCGGCCGGTTCGTTGATCGTGTAGACGACGTTGATGCCCGAATCCTTCTGGAGCAGGCTCTCCATCGCGGTGCGGCCGCCTTCCTCGTTGCCGGCGGTCACGTCGTGGCCGACGATGCGCGGGTCGTCCTCGTCGCCGATCGTCGCCTCGTCCTTCACGTCGACGCCGAAGCCCTTGAGGAAGCCCTGGTCACGCAGGACGTCGACCGACGGCGCGGCCGGCGAAAGGTCGAGCAGCGCGATCTTGGCGTCGGCGGCCTTGTTGCCCATCGTCGCCTTGGCCCACTGGCCGATCAGCAGGCCGGCCTTGAAATTGTCGGTAGCGAAGGTCGCGTCGGCCGCGTCGATCGGCTCCAGCGGCGTGTCGAGGGCGATCACCAGAACGCCGTTGTCACGAGCCCGCTTGACCACGTCGGTGATCGCCTTGGTGTCAGAAGCCGCGATCAGGATGCCCTTGGCGCCGGCCGCGATGCAGCTCTCGACCGCCTGGACCTGGGTCTCGTGGTCGCCATCGACCTTGCCGGCATAGCTGGACAGCTCGATGCCGAGTTCCTCGGCCTTGGCCGTGGCGCCTTCCTTCATCTTGACGAAGAACGGGTTGATGTCGGTCTTGGTGATCAGGCAGGCGCTGGTCTTGGCGTCCTGCGCGGCGGCCGGCGTGGCGGCCGGCGTGGCGAGGGCCGCGAGGCCGACAATGGCGGTGGATGCGAGTAGCGTGCGGAATGTCACGTTGAGAACCTCCCAGAACCGTCGGCCGTCCGGCCGACATTGACGCGCCGTGAAACGCGGCGGGCCAGCCTCCTCGCCAGCCCGATCCACCCTACGAAACACCAAGCCGGAAACGCTGTCAACGATAATAAATCACGTTGATTTATTTATTGACGGCGGCATGGATCGATGCAACGCTCCGGCCGTTGCGCGCCATGTCGGGATATGGGTCGCCGTACGGTCGCGTCGACCGGGCGGCGCCATCGCAGCGCACGCAGGGAGGATGCATGGACCCCCAGGCCGACGGCGTTCCCGCCGACTTTCCGCCGATCTCCGGCCGCATGCGGGGATCCAACCAGTCCGGGCTGCGCGCCCATAACGAGCGCACCGTCCTCAGCCTGATCCGCCAGCACGGCGAACTCGCCAAGGCCGAGATCGCCCGCCGCACCGGCCTTTCGGCGCAGACTGCATCGGTCATCATGCGGGCGCTCGAGGCGGAGGAACTGGTGCTGCGGGAGATGCCGCGGCGCGGCCGGGTCGGCCAGCCTTCGATCCCGATGCGGCTCAATCCCTCCGGGGCCTTCGCCTTCGGCCTGAAGATCGGCCGCCGCTCGGTCGAACTCGTGCTGATGGATTTCCTCGGCGTGGTGCGGGCGCGCGAACGGTTGACCTATGCCTACCCGGACGTCGACCTCGTCCTCGATTTCGTGCGCGCGGCGCAGCCGCGGGTCGCCAGCGCGATCGACGCCCGGCTGCGCCTGCGGATCGTCGGCCTCGGCGTCGCCATGCCCTACGAAATGTGGTCCTGGGCCGAGGAGATCGGCGCGCCGGCCGAACGCATGGACGCCTGGCGCCGGGTCGACATCGTCGCCGAGCTCGCCGCGATCACCGGCCTGCCGGTCAACCTGGCCAATGACGCGACGGCGGCCTGCGCCGCCGAGAACGTCTTCGGCGCAACGACGTCGCTGGACTATGTCTATTTCTTCGTCGGCGCCTTTGTCGGCGGCGGGATCGTCATGGGCGGCGACCTCGTCACCGGACGCACCGGCAATGCCGGCGCGCTGGGCTCGATGCCGGTGCCGCGCGCCGCCCGCGAGGGGGTGGCCGGCGTCCGGCTGGACGGCTTCGAACAGCTGATCAACTTCGCCTCGATCCATGTCCTGGAGAAGATGATCGCGGCCGAGGGCGGCGATCCGCTGGTCCTGTGGAAGGATGCCGGCGCTTGGGACGAACTCGGCACCGTCCTCGACCACTGGCTGGGCATCGCCGCGCGCGGCCTCGCCTATGCCATCGTCTCCGCCAGCGCGGTCTATGATTTCGAATGCGCGGTGATCGACGGCGGCTTTCCCGAGAACGTGCGGGCACGGCTGGTCGAGGCGACCCGGCGGGCCATGGTGCGGCTCAGGCGCCAGGGCCTGACGCCCCTCGACATCCGCGCCGGGACGATGGGCGCCGGCGCCCGCGAGATCGGCTCGGCGAGCCTGCCGTTCTTTGCGAGGTTCCTGCTCGACCACCGGGGGCTGTCCGCCGAGGCAGCGTGAGGGCGGCAATACGAGTCACGGGGAAATTGATCGGCCGGACGCGTCGCAACCTTGCCTCAATGCGCCATGATGATAGACACGTCAGCAGGGAATACCCCCTGCCCTCGGAGGAGCGCGAGCCGGTTCGCTCCCGCATCTCTCCTCGTTTCCCCGCCAGCCGCCCGATCCGCGATCGGTCGATGGCGCTCGGTCGGCGAGGGCACCCCAGCTTGGATACTCCTTGACCTCCACCGATACGGTCGGCACCGCAGCCGACGCCAAGACCATCTCCTGGACCAAAGCGCTTGCACGGTACCGCAAGCCGGATACCGCGCGCAGCGTCTGGGAGATCGCCGTCACCGCCATTCCCTTCGTCGCCCTGTGGGCCCTGACCGCCGTCGCGGTCACCCACGGCCACTGGTGGGGGCTGATCCTCACCGTGCCGGCCGCCGGCTTCCTGGTGCGGCTGTTCATGCTGCAGCACGATTGCGGCCATGGCTCGCTGTTCGCCCGCCGCGCGGTCAACGACTGGACCGGCCGGGTCATCGGCGTCGTCACCTTCACGCCCTACGACTACTGGCGCCGCACCCATGCCGTGCACCACGCCACCACCGGCAATCTCGACCAGCGCGGCATCGGCGACGTCGATACGCTGACCGTCGCCGAATACAACGCCCTGACCAAATGGGGCCGCATCCGCTACCGGCTCTACCGCCACCCGGCGGTGATGTTCGGCCTCGGGCCCGCATGGCTGTTCATCTGCCAGTACCGCCTGCCGGTCGGCCTGATGCGCGCCGGCGTGCAGCCCTGGACCTCGACGCTCGCCACCAATCTCGGCATTGCCATCCCGGCGGCGCTGCTGATCTGGGCGATGGGCCTCGTGCCCTTCCTGGCGGTGCAGCTGCCGATCACCCTGATGGCCGCGACGGCCGGCGTCTGGCTGTTCTACGTGCAGCACCAGTTCGAGGAGACCCATTGGTCGGAGAGCGACGAGTGGAAGTTCCAGCACGCCGCGCTGCACGGCTCGTCGCATTACGACCTGCCGCCGGTGCTGCGCTGGTTCACCGGCAATATCGGCATCCATCACGTGCATCACCTGTCGAGCACGGTGCCGTTCTACCGCCTGCCGGAGGTGCTGCGCGAATTTCCCGAACTGCACGGGCTCGGCCGCATCACCATTCGCCAGAGCTTCAACTGCGTGAAGCTGGTCCTGTGGGACGAGAGCGCCCGCCGGCTGGTGTCGTTCCGCGATGCAGCCAAGTCGCTCGGCGCACGGCTCGAACCTGCCCCCGCCACCGCGGCCTGAGACGTATAGATGGCAGCGGCGCGTTCGAGGGACGCGCCGCTGCCCGACTTATCTGCCTGCTGCCTTTTGCCCGGCCGCGCCTAGGCGCCGCCCTGCCAGGCTTTCACCGCGTCCAGCGGCCACAGCAGCATCAGGACATTGAGGGTGAGATTGTCGCGGATCATCCAGCCGACGAAGATCTCAAGCCCCACGGCGATCGTCACGGTCAGCCAGATCGGCAGCCGGCTCGCCAGCCAGAACCCCAGCACCATGAAGCCGATGTCGGCCACCGAGTTCAGGACGCTGTCGCCGTAATAGTCGAGGGCAATCGTCGCCTCGCGGTAGCGCTGGATCACCGCATCGGTGTTCTCGGCGATCTCCCAGGCGCATTCGACCACCAGGGCCAGGATCAGCCGCGTGCCGAAGCTGGCCCGCCGCAGGACCAGCCAGCCGGCGAAGAAGAACAGGAAGCCGTGGATCAGGTGCGACGGCGAGTACCAGTCGGACAGATGCTGGGAATTTTCCGAACTGACCACGACGCCGTGCCACAGCTTGATCGTGCCGCATTCGCAGATCGGCGTGCGGCCCATGGCCAGCAGGATCGCCGCCGTGGCGACGACGATCGCCAGCGCGGCCAGTCCCTCGATCCAGCCGATCCTGTTCAGTCTCTCGGTCATCGACGCCCCTCGCGCAAAAAGGCCGGCGCTGGCGCCGGCCCTGTCCCCATAGCGCGGCGGGCGGGACGCGCCTACTGCATCTCGGTGATGCGGCCTTCGGTGAAGGGCGCATAGGCGGCGTTGTCGCCGGCGAGATACTCGACCACCACCTCTTCCAGCGCCGGGCCGAAATCATAGGCCTCGGTGCCCTTCTCGGCGAAGACGCCATAGCCATCGCCGCCGCCGCGCATGAAATTGTTGGAGACGACGAGATAGGTCTTCTCCGGATCGAGCGGCACGTAGCCCTCGCCCTCGCGGATCTCGACCGAGCGGATGCGGTCCTCGCCCGGCGTGCCGGCCCGCGACCAGCTGTATCTGAGCCCCGCCACCTGCGGGAAGCGGCCGCCGCCCTCCTCGACCTCGGAGACGCCGTTCTCGAGCGCCTCCTTGATGTCGGCGCCGGTCAGCTTGAAGGTCGACAGCGTGTTCTGGAAGGGCAGCACCGTCAGCACGTCGCCCATGGTGATCTCGCCGGCGTCGATCGAGGCGCGCAGGCCGCCGCCATTGACGATGGCGACCGCCGTGCCCTGATCGGCGACACGGGCCAGCATGGCGTCGGCGACGAAATTGCCCATCTCGCATTCCTGCGCCCGGCAGGTGTCGCGCGACCCGTCGATGGGGTCCTCGGTGCGGCCGACGACCTTCTCGCGGATTTCCTGCAGGGGCTTGGCCAGTTCCTCGATGCGCGTCTTGAGATCGCTGTCCTCGGCGATCTCGCCATCCATGATCACCGGATTGCCGACCGCGGCGGTGACCACGCCGGAATCGTCGAAGGTCACCGTCAGCTCGCCGAGATACTTGCCATAGGCGTAGGCCTGGACGATCGGCACGTCGACGCCATCCGGGTTCGGCACCATGGTCGGATAGGGACCGGCGGCCTTCTCGTCGGTGTTGGACAAGAGCGTGTTGGAGTGGCCGCCGACGATGACGTCGATGCCGCTGACGGCCGCGGCGATGCGCTGGTCGACGGCGTAGCCGGAATGGCTGAGGAGCACGATCTTGGTGACCCCCTCGCCGGTCAGCCGGTCGACCTCGGCGCGGACCGCCTCGATGGGATCGGAAAAGCGCACATTGGGGCCGGCGCTCGACAATTCACCGGTGTCGGCCGGCGTCACACCGATCAGGCCGATCGTCTCGCCGTCCTTCTCGATCACCGCCGAGGGCTTCAGCGTGTCGGCGAGTTCCGGCTCGGCCGAGATGTCGGCATTGGCGAGCAGGATCGGGAACTCGACCTCTTCCATGAAGGCCCGCAGCACCTTCGGACCGTCGTCGAATTCGTGGTTGCCGACGGTCATCGCGTCATAGCCGAGCGCGTTCATCATCTCGGCCGCGGCCTTGCCCTTGTAGCGGGTGTAGAACAGCGTGCCCTGGAACTGGTCGCCGCCATCGACGAGCAGCGTGTTGGGATGGGCCTCGCGCGCCGCGCGGATGCCCGACAGGAGCCGCGCCGACCCGCCGAAGCACTTGGCTTCCGCCAGTTCGTCGGCCGAACAGGTGGAATCGTATTTGTTGATCGGCTCGATCCGGCTGTGCATGTCGTTGGTGTGCAGGATCGTCAGCGTGTAATCGGCGAGTGCCGGACCCGCCATTGCCGCCGTCAGCGCGATCGCCGCGACCCCTGTCAGTAGCCTCATGTCACATCTCTTTCGCTGGGGGATGCCAGGATCCCGAGGTAGGCCGGGCGGATCGCAGGGCGTGCCGCGCATCCGTGATGATTGGCAGAGGAGAGGCGGTTTGAACAGGGTCGCGGATAGGCTCCGCAGCCGCTTCCCCGACCTCTGGGGCACGGACCTCGCCACAATTGATTGACTGATCAATCAACATCATTATCTTTACGGCATGACCCAGTTGAAAACGCCCCGCCTCGGCCGTGGCGGAATCGAGACCGAGCGTCGCCAGGCGCTGATCGGTGCCGTGATCGGCGCCGTCGAGCAGGCCGGCTCGATCGAAGTGACCATGGCCGACATCGCGGCGCGGGCCGGCGTCTCGCCCGCCCTCGCCCACCATTATTTCGGCGCCAAGGACGATCTGCTGATCGCCGCCATGCGCCAGCTGCTGCGCGAGTTCCGCGCCGAGGTCACCCGGCGGCTGATCGCATCGCGCACGCCGCGCGAGCGCGTCTCGGCGGTGATCGAGGCGGCCTTCGACGAAAGCCAGTTCCGCCGCGAGGCGATCAGCGCCTGGCTGGTCTTCTACGTCTATGCCCGGCGCTCCTCGGAAGCGGCGCGCCTGCTGCGCGTCTATTTCCGGCGGCTGGAGACCAATCTCATCTCGGGCCTGGAGCCACTGGTCGGCCCCGTCGCCGCGGTCTCCGTCGCCGCGGCCGCCGGCGCCATGATCGACGGTGTCTGGCTGCGCCAGGCCCTGACACCCCTCACCGCGCCCGATCGCGCCGCCGCCGTGCGGATGATCGAGCGGGTCATCGACGCGGAGATCGCCCCATGAAGACCCTCGACGAAGCCGACTACGTCGTCGTCGGCTCCGGCTCGGCCGGTTCGGCGCTGGCCTACCGCCTGTCGGAATCCGGCCGCTACGACGTCGTCGTGGTCGAGGCCGGCGGCACGGATGCGGGACCCTTCATCCAGATGCCGGGCGCGCTGTCCTTCCCGATGAACATGGCGCGCTACGACTGGGGCTACCGGGCCGAGCCGGAAGAGACGCTGGCCGGCCGCCGGCTGGCGACGCCTCGCGGCCGCGTCATCGGCGGCTCGTCCTCGATCAACGGCATGGTCTATGTGCGCGGCCACGCCAGAGATTTCGACCATTGGGCCGAGAGCGGCGCGGCAGGCTGGGGCTACGGCGACGTCCTGCCCTATTTCAAGCGGATGGAGTGCTTCGAGGGCGGCGGCACCGAGCCCCGCGCCGACGGGCTGCCGGCCGGCGATCCGGCCTGGCGCGGCATGTCCGGCCCGCTCAACGTCCAGCGCGGCGCCATGGAGAACCCGCTCTACGGCGCCTTCATCGAGGCCGGCAGACAGGCCGGCTATCCGCTGACCGACGACTATAACGGCGAAAAGCCGGAGGGCTTCGGCCCGATGCAGCAGACGATCTGGCGCGGCCGGCGCTGGTCGGCCGCCAACGCCTATCTGCGCCCCGCCATGGCCCGCGGCAATTGCCGGCTGGTGCATGGCAATGTCGCGCGCATCGCCTTCGAGGGCACCCGCGCCATCGGCGTCGAGATCGGCCGGCGGGGCCGGCGCACCGGCATCGTGCGGGCCCGGCGCGAGGTGGTGCTGGCCGCCGGTGCCATCAATTCCCCGACCATCCTCATGCATTCGGGCATCGGCGATCCGGCGGACCTGTCGCGCGTCGGCATCCGCACCCGGGTGACGCGGCCCGGCGTCGGTCAGAACCTGCAGGACCATCTGGAGGTCTATATCCAGCAATCCTGCACCCAGCCGATCACCCTCAACGGCTATCTGCACCTCTTCGCGAAGGGCCGCGTCGGGCTGGAATGGATGCTGATGCACACCGGTTACGGCGCCACCAACCATTTCGAGGCGGCGGGCTTCATCCGTTCGGCACCGGGGATCGAATATCCCGACATCCAGTATCATTTCCTGCCCGGTGCGATCCGCTATGACGGCCAGGCCGCGGCCCCCGGCCACGGCTTCCAGGCCCATGTGGGGCCGATGCGCTCCAAGTCGCGCGGCCGGATCCGGCTGAAGAGCGACGATCCGGGCGCCGCGCCCTCGATCCGCTTCAACTACATGACGCATCCGGACGACTTTCCCGAGTTTCGCCAGGCGATCCGGCTGACCCGCGAGCTCTTCGCCCAGGCCGCCTTCGACGATTTTCGCGGGCCGGAAATCCAGCCCGGCGCGGCGGTGCAGAGCGATGCCGAACTCGACGCCTTTATCGCCGAACATGCCGAGAGCGCCTATCATCCCTGCGGCACCTGCCGCCTCGGCGCGCCGGACGATCCGGACGCGGTGGTCGACCCGGCCTGCCGGGTCATCGGCACCGAGAACCTGCGGCTGGCCGATTCCTCGATCTTCCCGCGCATCCCCTACGGCAATCTCAACGGCCCCTCCATCATGGTCGGCGAGAAGGCCGCCGACCACATTCTGGGCGACGGCATGCTGGCCCCCGAGCCCGACAAGCAGCCCTGGATCGACCCCCACTGGCGCGAACGCCAGCGGTAGGGCGGTCGGCCGGCGCGCAATGTGCGTGCGGGGCGTGCCGGCAAGGCCGTGACCTCTAACAAGGTCGTCGTCGAGGGTGGGGTGCGCGTGTTTGACGTGGTGCGGGTGGCAGCGTCGAGCTGCTGCCAACCTCGCCGGAAGAGCGCCTTCATCAATCAAGGTCGTCATCCTCGGGCTTGACCCGAGGACCCATGCCGTGACCGGTGACGCATCACTAATCTCCGACGGAGTGGGCACCGAACCGCCGAGGAATGGGTCCTCGGGTCAAGCCCGAGCAACTGTGTGAGTATGCGTCAAGGGGTGGCTGGGCGCGGCTGATATTCTCCGGTTCGGATTGCCACGTTGAGCGTGACGAGGAGCTTGCGG
>NZ_JACSGS010000019.1:0-94512 GCF_014334315.1 Aurantimonas sp. DM33-3
GGGCGGCGAACCTTGCTCGGGCACGGTCTCCAACGACCAAGGATGACACGGTGCGCTGCCCGCCGATCAGCCTCTCCAATTGCAAGAGGCCGTCAACAGACAAGGATGACGCGCGTCGGGGGTCGGCGCGCCTTGGGTGGGGAGTGGTTGAGGTGGCGGGAGCGACGGTTGATGGCCCGTCGGCAGCCGCTTTCGCAAACGCGGCGTTGCTGCGCCAGCTCCAAAGGCGCAACACAGCAGCTGCGTCAGCGGTGGCTGGACGCTTCATCACCAGCCGCCGGACATACCGAAATCCGCACCGGGGCGGCGGCGGTTTTGCCGAGGGTGAGGCAGCCGTCGGTGTCCGGGGTGTCCGCGACATCGCCGAGAGGGCAAAGCGTCCAGCCGGAGCCGGTGGCGCCGGAGGCGGCGAGGACGAGTTCGGGGACCGGCGCCAGATGCGGCGTGTAGACATAGGCGCCGTCGCGCAGGACGGCGTCCGGCGGCGGCTCCATGCCGGCGCCGGAGCCCTCGACGCGGCCTTCGACGACCGTCAGCCCCTGCGGCCCCGCCACCCAGCGCTCTTCCCAGCGGGTCTTCTCGACCGAATGGGTCCAGGACAGCGAGAAGGCGGTGGCGGCCAGGGTCAGCGCCTTGGCGCCGGCGGCGATGCAGATCATTCGGCCGGCGACACCGTCTCGTCGCGGGGCGCGCCACCGGCTTTGGCGGGTCCGCTGCCGCCGCCGGTGCGGTTGACCGCCTCGGGCCGGCCGTGCCGGCGGATCTGCAGCGCATGCCAGCCGAGGATCAGCGCCGCCAGGGCAAAGCCGATCTCGTCGGTGATGGGCATTGCTGCGATCAGCGTGAAGGCGGCGACGGTCGCCACCGCCCGCTCCCACCATTTCAGCGGCGCGACCAGATAGCCGATCGCCGCGGCGCCCCACAGGCCGATGGCCAGGCACGCCTTGAAGACGATGTAGGCGACGGCGGGCCAGTAGCCGATGGATTCGGCCAGCGGACCGCCATCCTGCAGCATCAAAGCAGGTGTGTAGACCGCCATGAAGGGGATGACGAAGCCGGCCAGCGCGACCTTCACCGCCTCGAAGGAGATCTTCAGTCCCGGCGCCTTGGCGATGGGCGCGGCCGCAAAGCAGGCCAGCGCCACCGGCGGCGTCAGGTCGGCGAGGATGCCGAAATAGAAGACGAACATGTGGGAGACGATCAGCGGCACGCCGAGGGCGAGCAGCGCCGGGCCGGCGATCGACGAGGTGATGATGTAGTTGGGGATGGTCGGGATGCCCATGCCCAGGATCAGGCAGGTGATCATGGTCAGCACCAGCGACAGGAACAGCGAGGTGTCGCCGACCGCCACGATGAACTGGCCGAAGGTGTTGGCGACGCCGGTCAGCGTCATCGTGCCGACGATGATGCCGACGATGGCGCAGGCGATACCCACCGGCAGAGCCGTCTTGGCGCCCTCGGCCAGCGCGTCGCGCGTCAGGAGCAGCGTCTCGCGACCGCCTCGGAACAGGGCGCAGAGAGCGATTAGCACGGCCAGCGCGATGACCACCGGCAGGATGCCGTATTCGAAGAAGGCCGCGGCGGAGACGCCGAGGCCGATCCAGAAGACGTAGCGCAGCGCCTGCACCGAGATCCGGCCGGCCAGCGGCGCACCGAGAATGAGCAGCGCCGTCAGCGCCAAGCCGATCGTGCCGGCATAGAGCGGCGTGTAGCCGGTAAACAGCAGGTAGACGAGGACGCCGAGCGGCAGGAGCAGGTACCAGCCCTTCTTCAGCGCGTTCAGCGCCGAGGGCAGCTCGCCCTTCTCCAGGCCGATCAGCCCGCGCTTGCCGGCCTCCAGATGCACCATCCAGAACACCGAGCCGAAATACAGCACCGCCGGGATGACCGCGGCCTGGACGACGGCGGCATAGGGCACGTTCAGCGTCTCGGCCATGATGAAGGCGACGGCGCCCATCACCGGCGGCATGATCTGGCCGCCCATGGAGGCGGTGGATTCGACGCCGCCGGCGAAGGCGGCGCGATAGCCGAAGCGCTTCATCAGGGGAATGGTGAACTGGCCGGTGGTCACCACATTGGCGACGCCCGAGCCGGAGATCGTGCCCATCAGGCCAGAGGAGATGACCGCGACCTTGGCGGCGCCGCCCTTGGCCCCGCCGACGAGCCCGAGCGAGATGTCGGTGAACAGCTTGATCATGCCGGCCCGCTCCAGGAACGAGCCGAACAGGATGAACAGGAAGATGTAGGAGGACGAGACGTAGGTCGGGATGCCGTAGATGCCCTCGGTGCCGAAGGCCATGTGATCGACGATCTGGCTGAACGGGTAGTAGCGGATGACGAAGGGCGACGGCAGGAAGCGGCCGAACAGGCAATAGGCGAGAAACAGGCCGGCGATGATCGGCAGGGCCGGCCCCATGATCCGCCAGGTGGCGACGAAAAGCACGGCCAGCGCGGCGACGCCGACGATCGTGTCGGCCAGCGACGGCATGCCGGCGCGGAAGATCAGCGCCTCGTATTCCCACCATTGATAGACGGCGACGCCCATGCCAGCGAGGCCGAGCAACCAGAACAGCGCCCTCAGCCCGGCATTCTCGCCCTTGATGGCGGCGACCAGCGGCAGGCCGAGCAGGCACAGGAAGCCGACATGGACGGCCCGCACGATCTGGCTCGGCAGGTCCCACAGATGCGCCGCCGTGGCGAGTTGGAAGATCGAGAAGGTGAAGGCGATCCAGAACAGGATTCGCCCTTCCGTGCCGAGCGGGAAGCCCGAGGACAAGGGATCGTGGTGGCTCACGGGCTCGCCGTCCGGCGCCAGCTCGTGATGCTTCTCCAGTTCTCCCGGCGTACCCTGACTCATCTACGGCTCCTCCCAGAGGCCTGTCACGGCCGGACCTTACATCATCGCCTCCGAAAGGCGACCGCCCTTTCCGGCACGATGGCCTCCCCCGTCAAGGCCTGCCGTAGATCCGGGCGATCTCGTCCACCACCGGCGCCGAGCCGAAGCGCACCGGATCGGTGGCCGGCAGGCCATGTTCCTCGGCCAGTTCGGCCAGCAACGCCCGCGCCGCGTCCTCATCAAGTTTGGCGGTGTTGATGCAGAGGCCGACGCAGCGAATGTCCGGATTGGTCAGCCGGCCCATGGCGATGGTCGCCTCGATGACCGCCGCGATGGTCGGCAGCGGCGTCGCCACGCCGCGCATCGTGGTGCGGGTCGGCTCGTGGCAGACGACGAAGGCATCGGGCTGCGAACCATGCAGCAGGCCGAGGGTCACGCCGGCAAAGGACGGGTGGAACAGCGAGCCCTGCCCCTCGACCACGTCCCAGTGGTCATCCGCGGCATCGGGCGTCAGCCATTCGGCCGCGCCGGCGATGAAATCGGCAACGACGGCATCGAGCGGCACGCCGCGCCCGGCGATCAGGACGCCGGTCTGGCCGGTGGCGCGGAACTCGGCGTCGAAGCCGGCCGCCTGCATGTCGCGCTCCAGGCAGAGGGCGGCGTATTTCTTGCCGACCGAACAATCGGTGCCGACGGCCAGGAGGCGCTTGCCGCTGCGCTTGTGGCCCTTGCCGGTGGCGTAGCTGCGATCGGGCTGGCGCAGATCGGTGAGCTTGCGGCCGTTCGCTTCGGCGGCCGCCGCGATGCGCGCGATCGAGCCGAGCCGCACATGCAGGCCGCTGGCAACGTCCAGACCGGCTTCGAGCGCCGCCACGATGGTGTCGATCCAGTGCTCGGGCAGAACCCCGCCGGCATTGACGACGCCGACGACCATGGTCTTCGCCCCGGCCGCGACCGCCTCCGGCACCGTCATCTCGTCGAGGCCGAGATCGGCGCCGCAGCCCGGCAGCCGCAACTGGGCCAGGCACCAGTCCCGACGCCAGTCAACGACGCCCTGTGCGGTCTTGGCGGCCAGCGCGTCCGGCACGTCGCCGAGGAACATGAGATAGGGAGGGGTGACGTTCATGGCGCGACTTTCGGGAAGGGGATCTTCTGGCCGCAGACTGACCGAGTTGGCACGGCTTGTGAAGCGGTGCGACGGCAGCGAATGCGGCAGTGCACATCTGGCTGAGGGCGGCGATCGCGAACCGGTTGTCCCGCGTCGCTCCGGCGCCCGGCGATCGTCTTGAGGACCCACGGCTGCCGACCGGGTTCGCACCTGCCAGCCGCGCCGAATACGGGCGCGGAACGAGGCTGCGCTATCACCCGATGCTCGGATGCGACAGACGAAGCGTCACTTTCGTTTTGCAAGTTGTTTTTCCGTCAAGTAACTTGCGAGGGGACGGAAGAGGAGCTGCGGATGGGGCAGGATGACCGTGACACAACGCGAGGGCATTTTCGCTCGCGCTGCTCGATCGCCCGCACGCTGGACATCTTCGGGGACAAGTGGACGCTGCTGATCGTCCGCGACCTGCTCTGGCACGGCAAGCACACCTTCGGTGCCCTGCACGAAAGCGCCGAGCGCATTCCGACCAACATCCTCAGCGACCGTCTGCGCCGGCTGGAGACCTGGGGCCTGGTCGAGCGACGCCCCTATGCGGACCGTCCGCCGCGGCACGAATATCACCTGACGGCGCGCGGCCGCTCGCTGGAGGATGCGCTTCTCGGCGTCATGGCCTGGGGGCATGGCCATCTGGACGGCGGCTTCTTCGATCCGCGCACCGGCTGGAGCACGCCGCCGCGCAGCCGGGTTTCCAACGACGGCAACGCCTGACGGCGGTACGCCGAGGACGCCGCCCCGCTCCGATCGCCGAAGACCTTTGGCCTCGCCGGCGAAATCCGGTAGAGCGAAGCAGACATTTTCCCTGAGCGAAGGCGATCCATGACCATCCGCGTCCACAAAGGCGATCTTCCCGACATCTCCCGCTACACCGGCCCGGTGGCGATCGACACCGAGACCCTCGGCCTCGACACCCGCCGCGACCGCCTCTGCGTCGTCCAGCTGTCGCCAGGCGACGGCACCGCCGACGTCGTCCAGATCGCCAAGGGCCAGAGCGAGGCGCCGAACATCACGGCGCTTCTCAAGGACCCGGCCAAGACCAAGATCTTCCACTATGCCCGCTTCGACGTGGCGGCGCTCTACCATGCCTTCGGCGTGATGACCGACGGCATCTTCTGCACCAAGATCGCCTCGCGCCTGACCCGCACCTACACCGACCGGCACGGTCTGAAGGATCTGGCCCGCGAGATGGTCGGCGTCGACATCTCCAAGCAGCAGCAATCGTCGGACTGGGCCGCCGAGACCCTGTCGCAGGCGCAGGTCGAATACGCCGCCTCCGACGTCCTCTATCTGCACGATATCATGGGCGGTCTCTACAAGCGGCTGGAGCGCGAGGACCGCATGGAGCTGGCCAAGGCCTGCTTCACCTTCCTGCCGACCCGGGCCAAGCTCGACCTCGCCGGCTGGGACGACGAGGACATCTTCTCCCACTCGGCCTGAGGGTCTCAAGTTGGTGTTGGAGGGCTGCCGCATGGGCGGCCCTCAGCCCTTGTCAGGCAGGCGATTGAGGGCGTTGCTTGCACGAAACTGAAGCCGCGTGAAAGAATGTCTCTGGCGCGGCATCGCGTGTCGCAAAACAGACTGGATCGGCCCCTTCGTCCAACGCATATGCGCGGCATCAGCAACGCGCTCGACGAAAGGCGCACACCATGACCCGCAGCCCTCTCATGCAGTCCCTCGCCGTCTCCGGCATGCTTACCGTCGCGCTGCTTGCGACTGTCGCGTTGCTGAAGCTCGTCGGCTAATTTCCGCCCCCGGCGTCGCGCTGAGAACAGCCGGCCGGATGGGCGACAGGCGACCGACATGTCAGTCGGCGCAGACATGAAAGAAGCGCGGCGAACCCGGTTCGCCGCGCTTCTTTCGTTTGAGGGGCCGGCTTCGATAGCAGCTTAGCCGAACAGGGTCGGCCGGCTTCCCGGGATGTCGCGAATGCGCCTCAGGCCGCGACGGCGGTCTGGCCCTGATGCGTCTCGTCCGCCGGACGTCGGCGGCGCTGGGCCCAGACGATCAGGCCGAGCACCGCGAGCGCGGGAATGAACATCCAGTATTTCGACGGCTGATCGGTGGGCGTGCGCACCAGGGTGATCTCCTGGTCCCAGTCGAGCCCGGCCTTCTCGGCGGCCGATCCGAAAGCAACATTGTCGATGATCGTCTTGCCGTCGCGATCGATCAGTTCCAGCCCGGCATTCTGCAGCCGTTCCTCACCGGTCGCGCCGGCCGGAAGCGGCAGTTCGACCGAACGTTGGGACGGCTCGCCGAAGGCATCGAGATAGTCGATGCGCAGGCGCAGCGGCTCGTTCTGCGGCGTCTCGGCCGCCGCCTCGACGACCTCACTGCCCGGCCGCTCGGAATAGGGCGCGACCACCATGTCCATCCAGAAGCCCGGCCGGAACAGGGTGAAGGCGATCAACAGCAGCGCGACGGATTCATAAGCGCGGTTGCGGGTCAGGAACCAGCCCTGCGTCGCCGCCGCGAACAGGAGCATGGCGATCGTCGCGACGATGGCGATGAAGATGCCGTGCGGGATGTCGACATTGATCAGCAGGAGGTCGGTGTTGAAGATGAACAGGAAGGGCAGCGCGGCGGTGCGCAGCGAGTAGAAGAAGGCGATGGCGCCGGTCTTGATCGGATCGCCGCCCGAAACGGCTGCCGCCGCGAAGGAGGCAAGGCCGACCGGCGGCGTCACGTCGGCCATGATGCCGAAATAGAAGACGAAGAGATGCACCGCGATGAGCGGCACGATCAGGCCGTTGGCCTCGCCCAGCGTGACGATGACCGGGGCGAGCAGCGCCGAGACGACGATGTAGTTGGCGGTCGTCGGCAGGCCCATGCCGAGGATCAGCGACAGGACGGCGGTCAGGAGCAGGATCGCCATCAGATTGCCGCCGGACAGGACCTCCACCACTTCCGCCAGCGCCGAGCCGACGCCGGTCTGGGACACAGCGCCGACGATGACGCCGGCCGTGGCGGTGGCGATGCCGATGCCGATCATGTTGCGGGCGCCGGTGATCAGGCCGTCAATCAGGTCGAGGAAGCCGCGGGTGGTCTGGAACCCGTAGTCGCCGGTGCCGCGGAAGAAGGCGGTGATCGGGTGCTGGGTGATCAGGATGAAGATCATGAAGGCCGCCGCCCAGAAGGCCGACAGGCCCGGCGACAGGCGATCCACCATCAGCGCCCAGACGAGGACGACGACCGGCAGGATGAAGTGCAGGCCGGATTTCACCGTCGGGCCGGGACGCGGCAGTTCGGTGATCGGCTTGTCCGGATCGTCCATCTTGGGCGCCGGATATTTCGCGCCGTACCACAAAAGGCCGACATAGACCGCGACGAGCAGGGCGAAGACCACCCAGCCGGCATTGTCGCCGAAGGCCGGGCGGATCCAGCCCATGCCGTAATAGACGCCGAAGGACAGGGCGCACAGGACGAGGATGCCGAAGACGACGCCGACGATCCATTGCAGCCAGGGCTTGGGCTCGTAGGCGCGCGGCAGGCCCTGCATGCCGGCCTTCATCGCTTCCAGATGCACGATGTAGACCAGCGCGATGTAGGAGATGACCGCCGGCAGGAACGCGTGCTTGACCACGTCGAAATACGGGATGCCGACATATTCGACCATCAGGAAGGCCGCCGCGCCCATCACCGGCGGCATGATCTGGCCGTTGACGGAGGACGCGGTCTCGACGGCGCCGGCCTTTTCGGCCGAGAAGCCGACCCGCTTCATCAGCGGAATGGTGAAGGTGCCGGTGGTCACCACATTGGCGATGGACGAGCCGGAGATCAGGCCGGTCATGGCCGAGGAGACGACGGCGGCCTTGGCCGGTCCGCCGCGCATGTGGCCCATCAGCGAGAAGGCGACGTTGATGAAGTAGCTGCCGGCCCCGGCCTTGTCGAGCAGCGAGCCGAACAGCACGAAGAGGAAGACGAAGGAGGTCGAGACGCCGAGCGCGATGCCGAAGACGCCCTCGGTGGTGATCCACTGGTGGTTGACCACCTCCGACAGCGAGTTGCCCTTGTGGGCGATGATCGACGGCATGTAGGGGCCGAGGAAGGTGTAGACGAGGAAGACGGTCGCCACGACCATCAGCGCCGGTCCAAGCGCCCGGCGCGTGCCTTCCAGCAGCACCATCAGGCCGACCGTGCCGACCATGAAGTCGGTCATGTTGGGCGCGCCGACGCGGCCCGAAATCGAGGTATAGGCGAAGAACAGATAGGAGGCGGTCGCCGCGCCGGCGATCGCCAGCACCCATTCATGGGGCAGGACGCGTCGCGACGGCGACGGCAGCAGCGCGAAGACGACCATCGTCACCGTGATGACGGGAATGTACCAGCCGGGCAGGACGCCGGTCGCGCCCTCAAGGAAGAGATAGCCGAGCAGCAGCGGCACGCCGGCGCCCAGCACGAGCTGGGGGATCGAGCGCGAGGCCGGGAAGGCGAGAAACGCCAGGAACAGCGCGAAGGCGAGATGGATCGAGCGCGTCTCGGTGTCGTTGAAGACGCCGAAGCCGACCATGAAGGGGATCGGCGAGGCGATCCAGAGCTGGAACAGCGACCAGGCCAGCGCGACGCCGGAGATCAGATAGGCGACGGGCCTGGCGGGGCTGCGTCCGCCGGTGTCGGAGGAGGCGACGAGCTCGTCGAGCTTCTCCTGCCGGGAGGTGGCGGATTCGACGTCGACGGAATCGATGGTGCGATCGCGCTCGTCGTCGAGGCTGTCGGAATGACGTGGGTCTCGGGCCATCGCAGCTGGTCACTCCGCCTGTCTGATACGCGACTACAGGAACGTTTCGGCACGCACGGCAGCGGGTCGCAAGACCGGCCTCTCGTCGTCGCCGACGCCCCGCATGGGCGGAGCGAAAGGGTGCCGGCCGGCGGACATCTGCCGCCGGCCGGCCGGATGGCGGGCCTTACAGGAGGCCGGCTTCCTTGTAGTAGCGCTCGGCGCCCGGATGCAGCGGCGCGGAATTGCCGGCCGAGATCATCTCTTCCTTGGTCAGGTTCTCGAAGGCCGGATGCAGCTTCTTGAACCGGTCGAAGTTCTCGAACACGGCCTTGACCACCTGGTAGACGGTCTCCTCGTCGACCTGGTCGGACGACACCATGGTAGCGCGCACGCCGAAGGTCTCGGTGTCCTCGGTATTGCCCTCATAGAGGCCGCCCGGGATGGTCGCCTTGGAGTAATACGGGTTCTCGTCGACCAGCTTGTCGATCTCCTCACCGGTCACTGGGACCAGCTTGGAGGCGCAGGAGGTGGTGGCCTCCTGGATCGAGCCGTTCGGATGGCCGACCGTGTAGATGATGGCGTCGACCTTGTTGTCGCACAGGGCCTGCGACTGCTCGGCGGCCTTCAGCTCGGAAGCCAGCGAGAAATCGTCCATCGACCAGCCCTTGCGGTCCATGATGATTTCCATCGTGGCGCGCGAGCCGGAGCCCGGGTTGCCGATGTTGACGCGCTTGCCCTTCAGGTCGTCGAAGCTCTCGATGCCGGAATCGGCACGGGCAACCACCGTGATCGGCTCGGGATGGATGGAGAAAACCGCACGCTCGCCGGCGAAGGGATCGTCCTTCCAGGGGTCCTGGCCCTCGAGCGCGTTGTACTGCATGTCCGACTGGGCGACGCCCATGGTCTGGTCGCCGGCCTTGATGGCGTTGATGTTGGCGACCGATGCGCCGGTCGACGGCGCCGTGCAGCGCAGACCGTTCTTCTCGCTCTCACGATTGACCAGACGGCAGATCGACTGTCCGACGACGTAGTACACGCCGGTCTGACCACCGGTGCCGATGGTGATGAATTTTTCCTGCGCGGTGGCCGCGCCGGTCGACATGGCAAGGGCTGCAAGCCCGGCTGCGACCCATCCGGTTTTCTTCATTGGGAGCTTCCTCTTTTTTGTTCCGTCAGACCCTCAATCCTAGCGGAGAGTTCGGTCGGGCCAAGTGCCGGCAGTAAGACAACTTTCCCCCTCAAGTGCAAGATGGCGGGCCGCAGCCGGCCCCGAACGCCGTCCGGGCGGTGCGGGTGGTTGCCAAGGTCCGGCGGCGCCCTTTCTTCGACCACGCAGATGGTGGAAGAGGACCCCATGACACGCTGGACACGCACAGGACGCGGCATGGGCATGGCCGCGCTGACGACGGCCCTTTGCGGGATCGTCGCCGGCGGACCGACCGTCGCCGCGGCGGCGGCTGACGAGGCCGTGCCGCCCATCGTCTTCGTGCATGGCGACAGCGATTCAGCCGCCTTCTGGATGCCGGTCCTGTGGCGCTTCCAAAGCAACGGCGTGCCGGCCGGGCGGCTGTTCGCCGTCGATATCGACCACCCGGCGGCGCGGCTCGACGACAAGGTGGCACAGGAGAACCGCTCCTCGACCGAGGACGCCGCCCGCGCCGTTGCGGCAACGGTCGACCGGGCGCTCGCCGAGACCGGCGCCGACAAGGTCGCCATCGTCGGTCACTCCCGTGGCTGCCAGAGCGCCCGCAATTACGTGAAGAATTTCGGCGGGGCGGCCAGGACGGCGACGATGGTGCTGGCCGGCTGCGTCCATCACGGCGTCTATGTGAACCCGGACGAGCGGACCGGATCGGAATATAACGGCGCCGGCGCGTTCCTGACCGCCCTCAACACGCCGCCCGCCATTCCCGACGGCATCCCGACGACGATCCTGCGGTCGGACCGCTTCGATCTCTACGCCCAGCCGAACGGCCGGTTTCTCGGCCTGCCCGAACAGGAGACCGGGATCTCCTACGACGCGCCCGAACTGGCCGGAGCGCCGACGGTGGTGCTCGACGGCGCCGACCATCGCGAGACGGCCTCCTCGCCCGAAGCCTTCATCGCCATGTACACGGCGATCACCGGCAAGCCGCCGGCCCGGCTGGAGATCACGCCGGAAGAGCGGCCTCAGATCGCCGGTGAGATCTCCGGCTTTGCCAACGGCGCCCCCACCAACCGTCCCCTTGCCGGCGCCACGCTCGACATCTTCGCGGTGGACGTCCGGACCGGCGAGCGCCTTGGCGACGCGGTGTTCAGCCAGACGGTCGGCGAGGACGGGCGCTACGGACCGTTCCGCGCCGCGCCGGACGCGGCCTACGAATTCGTGATCGCCGCAGAAAACTATCCGCTGACGCGGATCTACCGCGCGCCCTTCCCCCGCTCCACGACGCTCGCCCATCTGCGGCTGTATCCGGCGCCGGACCTGTCGGCGCCCGGCGAGATCGTTGGCATGATGCGGCCGCGCGGCTATTTCGGCATCGACGACAACGCCACGCTGGATGCCCTGCCGATCGCCGGCCGCCCGGAAAACGAGCCGGTTCCCTCGGTCTGGCGGGCCGCCGTCGCGATCCCCGGCGACACGCCGCAGACGGTGACCGGCGGTTTCGACGGCGAGGTCATCGCGGCCCGAACCTCGCCCGACGACCCCAACGATGTGGTCTGGATCGAGCTGACCAACTGACGCTGCCGGGCTTGAGCGGTTTCCGGCGGCATTTGCCGCAGCCATTGTTCGGCGGGAAAACCCCCTTACTCTTGCGATGACAGGGGGTAGACGTCTAGTTCCCTTCCATGACCTTCGAAGAATGCGCCAGCGGCCCGTATCAGCATTGACCATCCTCACCCCCACCTACACCGAAGCCGAACGGATCGAGGCCCTCAAGGCGTACGAGATCCTCGACACCCCCCGCGAGGAGGAGTTCGACGATCTCGCCCGGATCGCGTCGGAGGTCTGCGGCACGCCCATCGCGGTGGTCAATTTCGTCTCCGATACCCGCCAGTTCTTTAAGGCCGAGGTCGGGCTCGGGGTGCGCGAGACGCCAGTGGACATCTCCTTCTGCAAGCATGCGCTGCTCGCCGAAGACATGATGATCGTTCCCGACGCGACGCAGGATTCCCGCTTCGACAACAATCCGCTGGTCTATGGCGACCCGCCGCTGCGCTTTTACGCGGGCGTTCTCGTGCGCTCGGCCGAAGGCCTGCCGCTGGGCACCATGTGCGTCCTCGACCACACGCCGCGCGAGCTCGACGCCCACCAGATCCGGACGCTGCGCCTTCTCGCCCGGCAGGTCTCCGTCCAGCTCGAGCTGCATCGCTCCCTGCGGCGCACCAAGGCCGCCCTCGGCAACGTGCGCCGGCTGGAATCGCAATACCGGCAGATCGTCGACAGCGCCGTGGACTTCGCGATCATCACCACCGATCTCGACGGCAAGATCACCTCCTGGAGCCCGGGCGCCGAGCAGATCTTCGGCTGGAGCGAGACCGAGACGCTGGGCCGGCCCGCCGCGCTGGTGTTCACGGCCGTGGATCGCGAGGCCGACCTCGCCGTGCGCGAAATGGCGACCGCGCGCGAGACCGGCCGGGGCATCGGCGAAGGCTGGTACCAGCGCAAGGACGGCAGCCGGTTCTGGGCGTCGGGCGAGATCATGCCGCTGATGGGCGAGGACGAGGTCCAGATCGGCTATCTGAAGATCCTGCGCGATCGCACGGTCGAGTATCAGGCCGAGGAACAGCGCAAGGAACTGACCCACGAATTGTCGCATAGGATGAAGAACGTCCTGGCGACCGTGCAGTCGATCGTCACCCAGAGCCTGCGCACCGCCGAATCCCTCGATGCGGGGCGCGACGCGATCTCCAGCCGGGTGCAGGCGCTGGCGCGGGCGCAGGACATCCTCACCCAGACGAGCTGGTCCGGCGCCGGAATCCGGCAGGTCGTGGACGAGGCGCTGGCCGCCCATCGCGCGGGCCAAGGCCGGATCGTCATTTCGGGCCCGGACGTCGTCCTCAGCCCGCAGCAGGTGCTCGGCCTGTCGCTGGCCCTGCACGAGCTGGCGACCAACGCCGCCAAATACGGCTCGCTGTCGATGCCGTCCGGCAAGGTGGAGATCAGCTGGGACGTAGGGCCCGACAAGGATTTCCGCTTCGACTGGATCGAGCGCGATGGCCCCCATGTGAACGAGCCGAGCCGGCGGGGCTTCGGTTCTCGGCTGATCGAGCGGATCGTCGGGTCGTATTTCGACGGTGGCGGCCAGCTCGACTTTCCGCCGTCCGGCGTCGTCTTCCGGCTGACGGGATCGCTCGGTTGAGCCGGCAACCGCGCCGCTGATGGCCGGCCCGAACTCGCCCCTGCGCTGGTTCGCGAGCCTTCTGTGGCACAGTTTCTGGGGTCTGCCGGTCCTGATGATCGCAGCGGCGATCGGTATCGCCTTCACCCTTCTGCTGCTCGATGCCGGCGGCGCATCGGCCTGGATCGGCAGCTTCGGCTACCCCTTCGCGCTGTCGGGCGGCACGGCGCGCGAGCTGGCGAACACCTTCGCCGCGGTCCACGCCACCTTCGTCTCCCTGTATTTCTCCATCACGCTGCTGGTGCTGACGCTTGCCGCCGGCAATCTCGGGGTACGGCTGATCGACCGCTGGATCGGCCATGGCCGGGTCCGCTTCACCATCGGCCTCCTGCTCGGGTCCCTCGCCTGGGCGCTGATCGCCCTGGCCGCCGTCAATGCCGGCGACGGCGAGGACGGCTATGCGCGCCTGACCCTGTTCACGCTGCTCGTTGTCACGCTCTTCGTCATTTCCTGGCTGGCCTTCGCCCTGCACGATCTCGGCCGCATCATCCATGTCGACACCGACATCACGGCGCTCCGCATGGACGCGGTGGCCGACGCGACGCCGCTCCGCAGACTGGCGGCCACGGCCCCGACGATCGGCTGGACCGCCGGCCGCGGGCTCGCCGCACCCCGCGACGGCTATGTGGAGACGATCGACCGGCTGGCGCTGGCCGACCGGATGGGCGAGGCGGGCGGGCATCTGAAGCTCGTCGTGAGCGTCGGCGACTATGTCATGCGGGGCGAGCCGCTGGCCCTTCTTGCAAGCGACCCGCTGGACGACGGGCAGGCGACGGCCCTGACGCGCGCCTTCGGCATCGGCCGCTTCCGCAGCGGCGCGCAGGGTGCGCCGTTCCACGTGAATCTTCTGGTCGAGATCGCCGGCCGGGCCCTGTCGCCGGCGGTGAACGACTTCTACACGGCCTTTGCCTGTATCGACGGGCTCGGCCCGATCCTGGTCGCGCAGGGCAATCTCCCCCAGCATCCGCAATGGGTGGCTGACGCGGTCGGCAATGCCCGCGTTCTCGCGGTCGAGGATCCCTTCATCCGGCTGTTCCGCACGCCGCTGGACGCGTTGCGAAACGCGGCGGCGCCCAATCCGCAGGTGGCGATCCGGCTGATCGCCATGCTGCGCCGGGCGATCGGCATGATCGGCGATGCCGGGATCCGGCAGTTCCTCGAGGATCAGGCCCGTGTGCTTGCCGATCAGGCCAGCACAAAAGCGCAAGCCGATCGCGACCGCGCCGCCATCGCCGCGGCATGGGACGGGACGGCCGTCCCGTACGATGGGTGACGGCGCCGGGCCGCTGCAACCGGCAGTGAGGCTCGCCGTTTCATCACCATGAGGCACATAGCCCGATTGTCTCGCAACGCCGCGACGGCGATAGTCGCAAGCAAGCGCCCGGCGGCGCGGGAGGAACGCAGGTGACATCCATCAGGCGACAGCGCGCCATGAGCGACGCGGCAGCGATCGGTTCGGGCAATTCGCGGACGGTGGCCGCCACGCTGTTCGGTGGCGTCCTGGGGCTGGCCCTTGGTCTCGCCGCGCCGTCCGCGCTGGCCGCCGACTGCAAGTCATCGGCCGAGCCGGGGATCGACTGGAGCCATTGCGACCGCAGCAATCTCATGCTGTCGGGCGTCGACCTCGCAGGCGCCGACCTGACCGACACCGATTTCACTCTCACGGATCTGCGCAACGTGAATCTCGCGGAAGCCAATCTGGAGAAGGCGACGCTGGTGCGCGCATCGCTGGCCGGGGCACAGGCCGACGGGGCCAGCTTCCGCAAGGTCGAGGGCTACCGCGCCAACCTGTCCTATCTGGCGGCCAGGGACGCGGCCTTCGAGGGCGGCGAATTCCAGCGGGCGAGCTTCGATGCCGCCAAGCTGCCCGGCAGCCGCTTCGACAAGGCCGAGCTCGGCCGCGCGTCGTTTCGCGGCGCCGATCTCACCGGGGCCCGCTTCAGCTACGCCAATCTCGCCCGCGCCCAGTTCACCGGCGCGACCCTGACCGGACAGCCCGATTTCACCGGCGCCTATCTGTATCTGACACGGCTGGAGGGGCTGGATCTTGCGACGGCGACGGGCCTGGAACAGGCGCAGCTCGATCTCGCCTGCGGCGACGACGCGACGCGCCTGCCCGACGGCCTGCAGCGCCCGGCCGACTGGCCATGTCCGCTGGAGTGAGAGCTGAGAGTACGGTCGGCAGGACCCGACAAAGGGCCGCGAGACAACCGCGCGATCGGCACTCGTCGTGGCAGGAGCCAGGACAGGCCATCGGTCATCAGGGCACAGGGACGGACCGCCCGGTGGCTCGCTGTCTGTTCAGAATGGTGAGGGAAGAATTTGGTGGAGCCAAGCGGGGGCTCTGAGAGAAGTTTCTATCCCCTTGTAAACGCTGAAAGGCTAGACAAACCAAGCGTTTCAGGGTACGCGGGCGAGGTACGCAGTGGGGTACGCAGGGGGTTAGTTTGTCGAGAGCGTCTAGCGGCGATACCCGCTATCTGGAAAGGATGGGAAACGGCGGGTGGCGGGTGACCATCGCCGTCCCACGGAGCCTTCACAAGAAGTTGGGGACTCGGCTCAAGCGGTCCCTCCAGACCGATAGTCTCGCAGTCGCTAATCAGATGAAGTGGCAAGCGGTCGCTGACCTGAAGGCGATAATCGACCACGCTACAGGGGCGACAGATCACCACAAGCTGCGGCGCGAGGCGCTGGAAATGGCAGCCTATCTGCAGCGCGCGCAAACGGATGAGGAACGTGAGCGCCTCGACTTTGGCATATCCTTGCGCGCGGACGAACTCGCAGGCGATCCGGTTGCAACTGAGGTGGACCCGGAAAGCGGCGGTCCGCTGTACGAGCTTGATCCAGACCGCGCCAAGTTAGCGGGTGATTACGTTCGCATGGTGCGGGGTGAGATGACGCCGCTCGATCACTATCACTCTGCCTACCTCGCACAACTCCAAGTCAAACCTCGGACGCGCGCGGACGATGAGCGTGCGCTCGCTTACCTCGTGACGTGGTGCGAGCGCGAGCGTGTCCCGCCCGATATTCAGTCGATCAGCCGTAAGGTCGCTGTGAGGTTCATGGATGGGCTCCACACGGTCGCTGGCTCAAAGAGCCCCGTCACCCTTCAGAAGTATCTCAATCGCCTTGGATGCTATTGGAAGTGGCTGCTGCACCGGGAGCACGTCGCCTCCAACGTTTGGCAGGGGCTGAAGTACGCGAAGCCGGTCGTGGCCCATGACGAGCTTGAGCGCCCGTTCTCCAAAGACGAGATGCTGCGACTTCTGAAAGGGCCGGCACCTGAGGCAATGCATGACCTCATGAGGATTGCGGCGCTGACGGGCGCGCGCATCGACCCCATCGTCGACCTGAAGGTGAAAGACTGCCGTGACGGCGTCTTCATGTTCAAGCCCCAGAAGAAAGAGAAGTCCCCTCGCGCGGTGCCGATCCACTCGGCCCTCACGGAGATAGTCGAGCGGCGCGTGAACGGACGCGCTGACGACGATGATTTCTTCCCCGAGTGGCCATCGCCTCAGAACGGGTCGCTGCGGGAGCGGTCGTTCAAGGCATCCAATGCCTTCACCAGCTATCGTAGATTGGTCAATGTGGATGCAACCGTTCCGGGGAAGCGCCGAGCGCTGACGAATTTCCACTCGTTCCGCCGTTGGTTCATCACAGAGGCAGAGCGAGCCGATCAGCCTGAGCACATCATAGCCGCCGTTGTCGGGCACAAGAGACAGGGTATGACCCTTGGACGGTATTCGGCAGGGCCTCTCATGGAACAGGCACGTCGCTGCGTCGAGGCCGTGCGGCTACCCGAGCGAGATTCTGACCATCCGGACAGGGAGACCAGCTGATTACCCGACCCTCTAACGGTGCCGATTACCCGACCCTTACGGGGAGAGCGACCAGAGGTATTAGGGGGAGGAGAGGTTTTGATCAGGGAGTTCCTGATGAGGTCTCCCCTCTCCCTGTTTCTCTAATGGCGATGATGATGGTGGAGAGACGATCATCCCCACCTAGACCAAGAGAGAAAGGGGAACCTATAGTAGACCTATAGGTGTGCCCACTAGGACCGGTCTCGCACACGAGGAGCAAATCGGCGGCCCCTCGTCAGGCACGAATAACCAACTAAGACGGTCCCTTCGCGTCGACAGGATATCTCCGATGAAACTCCGAGCTGGTCTTCTTGCAGTCGTCGTGACAGCATCACCTGCATCGGCCATCGCAGTCGATGAAAGCGGCGCAGCACTAGTGCACATTTATGGCTCGCACACCTGCGCGCGCTATCTTCAGACCTACGGGGACGAGCAAGCCGCGCGGTCACGAGTGAATACTCCCAGAGAGGGGGTCTACTATGACATGGGCTTCGCCAACACATTCTCTTACGTCATGGGGGTCATGAACGGCATCAACATGGCGAAGGAAGGTAGGGTTGACTGGTTTCACCGGAGTACGGCCGCTACCATGTTGGTCATCAAGACACATTGCGAGGCGGAGCCGACAAGTTCCGTTCCCGACGTACTGTATAATTTGACGGTGGAGTAGCGGGGTCCAGGACACTTTTATCCGTGGCTCAGTTGGGCGTCGCCGCCCTTCAGTGCCACACAGCAGCCCGTACAAGAGTGTTTGTGTGTTCCCGTTGCCCCAATCCAACGGAGGGCCTGAACGCTCATTCTGCCCCCTCCTGAAGGCCCCCAACGCCATGAAGGTTATCCTAGCCATCAGCCTGCTCGCTAACTTCTGGTTGGCCACCACGGTGATCCGCTTGGAGAACTTCCACTACGCCGTCCAGACGGGAATGTGTGCGGAGCATTCAGGCGACCCCATCGCCCGCCAGAAGTGCCTTAACGAAACTGAGACGCGGACCCACCGGGGTTGGCATCTTGGGTACGCCTTGGGGGTGTTCTAGAGGGCCGTTTTGGGGGCCGAAAAATCTGAGTTGGCATCAATGGAACCAGCTTGTCGAAGCCCCCCCCTGCCTCCCTCCATGGTCAGTCGCTTTGCCGATGCGCAAAAGCTCCCCACGGCTCATCTGATCGTGGGTTCCGCTGCGTTCGTGAGACACGTACCTCCTCTCACTTTGCCCGCCACTCAGCGGATATTGCGCTTTCCTACGTCCTATAGCTGGCAAAAGAATCCCGAACTGGAACTCGATCTGACTTAGAGTGATCATAAGCCCACATCGAAGGGAGAAGTCATGCCAGATACGCCCACACAGCTAACCGCTGAAGAAGCTGTTCTGCTCGACCAGATTTTCCGGGATGGACCGCAGCAGGTGCAAGATCGGCCGGCTGCGTTTGGTCTGATCGATAAGGGGTTTGCTCAATGGGCCGATATGTTCGGCACGCTTGAGATAACCGAAACTGGCCGATTGTCTGCAGGTAGTTATGAGCTTACCCGGTCGGCACGAAGACCCCAGTCTCCCAATTAGACCTGCCGGCACGGAGAGGTGGCTCGGTTTGTCTGAACAGACTCATCGGCCTGGTAAGTGGATTGCCTGCCGGGTTTAGGCCGCTGCGAGAAGCGGCCGGTTGAAGTAGGCGTGGTCCGGTGTTTTCCGACCCAAGCTCGAATGCGGGCGTCGTCCGTTGTAAAATTCCAGGTATCTTCCGATCGATGCCCGGGCATGGCTGACGGTCTCATAGGCCCGGAGGTAGACCTCCTCGTATTTCACGGACTTCCAGAGCCGCTCAACGAAGACGTTGTCGCGCCAGGCGCCTCTGCCGTCCATGCTGATCTTGATGCCCTCGGCCATCAGGACCTTCGTGAAGTCGATGCTGGTGAACTGCGAACCCTGATCCGTATTGAAGATCTCGGGCTTGCCGAACCAGCCTATAGCCTCCTCTACAGCCTCGATGCAGAAGTCAGCTTGCATCGTGATGGACAGCCGCCAGCTCAGCACCCGCCGGCTGAACCAGTCGACGACGGCGGCAAGATAGACAAAGCCGCGGGCCATCGGGATGTAGGTGATGTCCATCGCCCAGACCTGATTGGGCCTCGTCACCGGCAGCTTGCGCAGGAGATAAGGATAGATCTTGTGGCCTGGCGCAGGTTTCGAGGTGTTCGGCCTGCGGTAGATCGCCTCGATCGCCAGTCGCTTCATCAGCGTCGCGACATGAAGGCGGCCGACGACGATGCCTTCCCCGGCGAGGAGGTCGCGCAGCATACGGCTCCCGGCGAAAGGATATTCCAGATGCAGCTCGTCGATCCGCCGCATCAACGCGAGGTCGGCCGGGGGAACCGGGCGCGGCAGGTAGTAGACGCTCCCTCGGCTGATCCTGAGCTCACGTGCCTGCCGGGCGATCGGCAGATCGTGCGACCGGTCGATCATCGTCTTGCGCTCGGCAACAGTCCGACCTTGTCGAGCGCGCCTTCCAAAAAATCGTTCGCCAGCGTCAGCTCCCCGATCTTGGCATGCAGCGTCTTCACGTCGACCGTCGGTGCCGCGGCAATCGCAGCCGCTTCCGGCCCAAAGACACCGGCGGCACCTTCCAGGAGCTGGGAACGCCACTGCGTAATCTGATTGGGATGCACATCAAACTGCTGTGCCAACTCGGCAAGTGTCTTCTCGCCGCGCACCGCAGCGAGCGCCACCTTCGCCTTGAAGGCCGGGTTGTGGTTCCGTCTGGGTCTCTTTGTCATCGGCTCTCCTGATCACGGCCATCCTGGCCGCCTTCAGGCAGACAATCCACTCAGCCCGCTGTGCAGATTGCCCAAGCCACCTCTCGGTCCGTTCTCCTAGTAAACGCGTGTGGCCGCGCGTCACGGCAATGCCAAGCCGTCACACGTTTTTTGGGTATGCCTCAGGCGAACCTGCCTTGCGGTGGTTCTGGAAATACCGCTTGACCACTCAAAGCGAACTGATATTTATCGGACCAGCCAAATCGAACTGTTGGTGATCCGATGCTCGTTCGCGCCTACCTCCGCGCCTCTACCCAAGACCAAGACGCCAGCCGCGCCCAAGCTGACCTCGACGCCTTCGCGACTGACCGTGGTCTCACCGTTGCGGGCTACTATCGAGAGAACGAGAGCGGCGCAAAACTCACACGACCCGAACTGTTCCGCCTGCTCGCCGACAGCCGTCCGGGGGACATCCTGCTTGTTGAGCAAGTCGACCGGCTATCTCGCTTGACCTCCGGGGACTGGCAGAAGCTGCGCGCTGAGATTGCTGCCCGTCAGGTTCGTGTGGTCGCTCTGGACCTCCCGACCTCTTGGATGCTTGCGGATGCCGATGCGGAGAGCTTCACGGCACGTATGGCGGAAGCCATCAATGGCATGCTTCTCGACATGCTCGCGGCTGTAGCTCGCAAGGACTACGATGATCGTCGCAGGCGGCAGCAGCAGGGCATTGCGAAGGCGAAGACCGAGGGGAAGTATCGGGGGAGGCCGGAAGATACCGAACGCAATGCGGCCATCGTCCGTCTGCTGGAGAGCGGGCAGTCGTGGTCAAGCATCGTCGCGGCGACAGGCTGTTCGCGGTCGACCCTTTCGAAGCTAGCGAAGCGGGTTGCTGAGAGCAATGAAATGACGGCGTCGTGAACGCGGTGGTGTAGCGTGCTCGCGGTACCTGCTTGTATTCGGGAAATGTGCGGGACGGGGCGTATCGATTTTCTACGACTACACTCGAGCGCGAGCAATTCAAAAGTCCAATATCAGTCCGTGGGATGCGCTTGGGCCGTTGCATAGTCATCGCAGCCCAGCGGCCCTGGCGTGAGAATACGGGATTGGATGCACGACGGGAGGGTTGATGCGCGGCTTGCTCACAATCCCCAATAAGCTTGCAGTTCGCAAATCCCGTTGGACAGGGCACGTTCGATCAACGGGATAGCCAGCTTCTCGATGGGCTGGCAAACGAATACGGCTCCGTCTGGTGGCTAGACGCTCTTACGAACCGCTTGTTTTGCTCACGTGTCGTGCTTGATGAGATCACGCACATGCCCCTCAGTGAGCAAGAACTGCGACGTGGTATCATAATCCTCGAGGGAATTGGGCATCGCGTTTGGGTCAATCCAACGCAAATCGTTCACTGACAAAGCTGCCTTCGTTGGTACGAACTCAGCGGGACAACGATAGCTCAACACCATGTGGAGGGTCGTAGGCGCATCCTCTGTGCGTACAGTCTTCACACCGAACCATGGCGTAACCTCCTTTCCATATCGTGCCCGCTCCGCCAGACGCCTAGGCAGACCAATCCCCGAATAGAGTTCGTCCACCGCACTCGCTACAATGCCGAACATACTCTCATAGAGCAGATCGATTTGTTTCGCCGTCACAGCACCACCGAGGCCGATCGTGCGCCTACCGTAGAGAGGATCAGTTCGAGGGAAATACCGCCCGCACCTGAACGAAAGAACACGCTTGCCATCATGGACAACCAAGAAACTATGGACCGCAGCTGTATTTTCTTTTCGGCGAATTTCATCAATTGACCGATATGAATATCGACCGGATAGGAGGAAATCCATAACTCTGGAGAAGGAGATGCTGGAGCCATCCTTGCGCGAAATCTGATCTATATCTATATCAAGCGAAAGAACGTCCGAGGCTGTTAGCTCCTTGCGGCGAGGTCGCGCATAGTACTCGCCGACCTCGGCTTCTTTTGTCCGTTGGAATATTCGTAAATAGTATCGCCCCGGTGCAGTTCGGAAGAATATACTTTCGTGGCCGAACTTGGCGATGTTCTCGCTTAGCCGTGCTTGCAGCGTGCGATCCTGTCGTGCGCCGTAAAGATGACTTGGCAGCAGCTTCCGACGCGTCGCTTCACGGATGATTTCGGCGGCCGACAGCGGCTTTCCAGATCCCAACAGCACACGCTCAGCAATGTCGAGATACGAGCCTGTCACGTCGTCCTTCTCCAGGTCGCGCCGTCATATGCCGAGCTTCAGATGACACTGATCTCGGCGGCCGAACAGACCATAACATATTTTCACGACAAACAGCCGTACCATCGACATGGGTACGACGCACGTTTCCTACGAGCAAGGGGTTGCGTGGCTCGGCGGCGCGGACCTCCACCATTCCACCGGAGGCTCGCATGGTTTGAGTGGAAAGACGAATGCCAAGGCCTTTCTGCGGCCATCGATTGTCTGGCCGTCATAAGGCATATCCGCTGCGGCGAACCGTCTTCGTATATCTTCCTTCAGAGCGACGCGTGACCGATTAATGTTACAGAAATCGAATGTGAACTCCGGTTGGAAAAAGACATACATATGATATCGATCATCGACGCGCTTCGAATGCGGCCACTGGTAGCAAGCGGCGAAGAGATTGAGGAAGATCGCCTCCTCACCGAAAGTGAAATTCCACTCCTTCGCACCGATGTCGCCATCAAGGGAATGTTGGCATGAGGAATCGTGCCTGCCGAGTTCAAAGATTAGCCGGCGAAAGCAGGATACAACCTGCTCGAAAGAGGTTGGATCGCCAACCTTGATTTGCGCCACGAAGCCCTGAAGCTGCTCGCGCCTGCACCTCGGCAGGTGATGCCGTAGCCCATCAGCAATCAATGCGACGTTCTCGTCGAAGCCGATCTCATCGGACCATTGCGGTCCATAATCGATTTTCGATGTTACCGCAAAAGGACAGAGGGTCGAAACCCTCAGCGCTTCAAAGTTGTCCATTAGCTCGCGTCATTCTTTTGACCAGTCACCGGAATTCAGGCGATTCCGCGCCTTGAGATGCCACTCATGACTGCAGCGATTGCGTAAAGCCTCGTGGATCTCTCGCGCAGTGTTCGTGTGCAAGCTAGCAGCGACCGCCCCGCGCGTGGGCTCAAGTGCCGAAGCAATTCTCGCACCCGAGTCCGCCCTTTCACGCAGTTCGAAATCGCAGTCGAGATTGTCCGCATCCTTAACAATTTTCGCTTCGAGCGTGTCCCCAATAGTCATTTCGTTGTGCAGATCGCGCAGATGCCCTGCCAGCGAAGTGTCCTCTGCCATCTCTCGGATGGCATCATTTACCTCTTCGGTACGATACATTTTCTGGACGTAGTTTGCGTCTCCAACTCGGCTCTCGTGGAGATCATGAACCAGCGCCATCTGAACAACTCTATCCACGCGAGCGCCTTCCCTCATGGCAATTAGCATAGCAATGATCGTCATTCGGAAAGAGTGTTCTGCGACGTTTGCAAATGGCAGGCCGCCGAACTGCCTCCAAGAGCGATCAACGTGCCTGAGCGTTCCGATCTCGAACAGGAAGTCGATGTCATTTAGGATGGCGTGGTTACGATCAGTGGCCGGAGCACCGCTCATAGGCGTCTTCCTCATAGTTTCGAGACTAGGCAGAGCGATACCGCGGCCGCAGCTAACGCAGCATATGCATGCCAAATATCGTTCTTTCCGAGACCGTAGTCGCAGATGCCTCTAACGACCATCGCTGACCGTCCGAAGGTCCACGCAGCCTCAAGTGCGCCGGCGCCCTCCATCTCCATTGCCCGAAGGTTGTACTTTTCCGCCATTGCGTCTCTGAACTCTGCGTCTTTCACCAGAGAATCTGACGAGCCAATCTTCCCACGGAAGAGCTTCGGTTGATTTAGTTGTCGTCCAGCATCGACTGGATGAGCGACTTGTGAGCCGTCGATATCGAGTACCACGTCAGTATCCGCATTTGGCCGAGCAAAAAGCTGATAATCCCCTTGCCTTGGTCCGTTTACAACGGCGGTTTCAATAAGCTGGAGCCACGGGGATTCACCCAAAAGACTATCTGTCTCTAATTCATTCAACGCTCGAAGCATTCCGGCGGGCGGAGGTGGAAGATTGCTACGACTTTGCTCCTCTCCATGCGGAAGCTTTGTTTTATGGTCGATGTGTATGACGCCTTCGCGGTCGCCAACTACCACGTCCCCGAGCCGAACATGCTTCCCTAGGTCCGAGGGCTTCGGTACGCCAAGCGCAATGCCGCAAAACAAGAGGTGTTCGACGGTCCCGAACGACCTCAGCAGATTCGATGCGGCGGCGGCGGCCGAAAGATTGCCCATCCTGTGCAATAAGCCTATGAGCACTTTCTTCTCGTCACCACCTGCGGCGGAGAACGTCCCAGCCCAGTACGAGCCGGGGTCCCCATCTACACGCACGGTATCACCGTTCCCTATCAAGTGGCGGAGCGCGGCAAATTCGATCGGCAGCGCTGTAAGAATTGCCGCATCGAAAGTGCGGGACTCATCATTTTTTGATCCCGAATCCAGGGTGGGGGACTCCATTACCAAATCCATCTGAGAGTTTTTCGAATCACGCGAATCGTCCATCAGTCGAGCCTGCAACAAGCTTCGCAGATGTGCCGCCAATTGCGCTGTGTCACCACCAGAGGCGGGGGCCAGAAGCTCTGCAGCAAAGCGTTCCCACTCGGCGCTACAGGCGATTTCGAACAGAACAGAGGAGGGGGCTGCCAGCAATAATTCCGCGACGCGATGAGACGCAAGACCTGCGAGAACGTCAGGGTAATTCAGTTTGCGGCAGTTCGCGAAACTTGATTCGAGTGAAGATGACGAAAGATACGGTACTTCGGTTAGTACATGCGCGCCCAACGAAACTCCATATCCGTCTATGTAAGCTCTCTCAATAGGGAGAGCGACGACGTCTTCAAGCGCCCCGATATGTCCTGCTGCCTGGAGCAGACTTGCCGCATGGGCGGGAACGAACGCTCGGCTTCCAAGATTCTGCGGAACATCTTCCCAAATTCTCTCAAAACCCGATGGAAGCGGCGTTCCTGTCTTTTTCCTCACTTGCTCGAGGAACTCGCTGTCATCGAGCATTTCGTGCCAGACACGCGTGATTTCTGACGTCGATGAACCCTTCTTTTCGACGTAGGTCGGCAGGGAGAAACGATGACGCTTTTGATAGGCTTGCATCAACTCTCTGGGCGAACCAACGCCATATGCGGCCGCCTTACGCTCAAGATGCTCGGTGACATTGGTATCACCTGCCGCCATCTTGAGAACGTTGTGTTCACGGAACTCTGGGAGTTCCTGCAAAACGCGGCGACAATCTGGGCTCTCGAAGAGGGAGGACGCTGGGAAGTAAACTTCTCGCGAAAAGAGGACGGCAATTTTCAACGCGTTGGAGAGTGACCGGGCGATATCGGCCGGCGAAGTGAAATTCAGTTTTGCACGTCGCACATGGTAGTAGTCGGCGAAATGTACGTAGAGAGACGTTACGGGTTTCATTCTTGGCGCACGAACTCCATTGCAACGATCCGTTTGTCATCGGCTCGTTCGAGGAATCGCATGTCGCTCATGACCGTGCCTGCAGCGAGCATATGTGAAATGCAGTGCTCGAGACGATGAGCTACGAATGGTTCCGGCTGGTCAGTAAACCGATCAGGCTTGAAGATCGACGTCTCGCCGCGCCTGTAAGCATGGATCGCGTCCATACTTCGTTCGCGTACGCACATTTGGACAACGTCCTCGAGAAGGTCCGGCAGGTAGATGACAAATGTGCCGCCGGTTCTTACCAGCCCTATAAGGCTCCTCGCTATGTCCGCGTTCATGCCGAAGTCGAGGCTGGCAAAGCAACTAAAAGCGAGGTCAAATTTACCGGCCCATTCCTCATTAGAACTTAGGATGTCGTATTGAACCGGCTCGATCAGATCGTCGCTTTCAGTCAGGTCAGTTGCAAGTTGAACCATCCGTGGGTCGTTCTCCAGCAAGATCCATCGTACATCTTCGCGAGAATGCTGGACTGCAGCTAAACGAGATATGTAGCCTGTGCCGCTGCCAACATCTGCGATCAGGTTCGGCTGGCTACGAGCGAGTCGATCGAGCATATCTGGAACAATTATCCGGTTTCTAACGGGATCCGATCGGCATCCCTCCTCCCAGAGTACCGGGTCGCGCCCGAACGGCACCGTCTCAATCTGATCTTCCAATGACCACCTGACCCACTCTAAAGATTTCAACAACACGATTGCGAAATACGAACGAGAATTGTTACGCATTTGGTCCCACGGCGAACCGCGACTCTATCGCATATCTAACTCAAAGTGGTTGCAAAAATAGCTGGAGTGTATCCGGTACATGAACATGCTGGGCCGCGTCGTGTCGGTGATTGCGAGGTTATCATCGACCTTACGTTCTCAAGACAGCACTCGCCGGCAAGACTGTCCGAACGGATATGGCGTTGCGACGATGATATTATAACCGCTTCAACCATAGGTCTGGCCGGCGATCTAGAACAGCATTCTCGAGGCGCTGACTACAACAGGTGCCCTGGGCCCATCGGCCTTCATCGACTCCGGTTAGAGCACATCCCCCGATCCACGATCGGATATGAAATGTCGATATGCACAGCGTCTGATTCGAGGTGCGACCCAGTGGAAGCGGGGGAGATGGCATCCGATGTGCTTACACGTGCACATGAGGTACCTTCCTCGGGTACGCAACGAGGTACGCAAAGGGACGGAGGGGTGTCTAAGACCTTGCTACGTCTGAATTTTTTTCGCTTGAACAGGAAATGGTGGAGCCAAGCGGGATCGAACCGCTGACCTCTACAATGCCATTGTAGCGCTCTCCCAGCTGAGCTATGGCCCCACGTCGCCGGTTGACCGGCGAATGTCGGAGCCCGTCTGGTGGTCGGGCTCGCGTTGTGTGGGCGGGGTTTAATCAAGCCCGCCGCGAGGGTCAAGTGGTTTTCCCTCGTCTGGATGCGATGCCGGCAAATTTTCCGGAACCGCCTGTTTTCGCACGGTCCCGCCGGCCGGTCGGCCGACGGCTATGCGCCTTGAAGACCGGATCAGTCCTCGTCGTCGTCGCGGCCGCCGCCGATGATGTCGGAGACGTCGTCGTCGTCATCCTCGTCGTCCGGCAGGTAGGCGGCGTCGTCATCGTCGTCGTCGGTGGCGTCTTCGTCGTCGGTCTCGTCGACATCCGGCTTGGCCTTGGCGGTGCCGGCGCCCTCTTCTTCCTCGACGTCGTTGAGCGACACGGTGTTGTCGGTCTGCTCGATCTCGACCGTATCGTCCTCATCCTCCTCTTCCTCGTCGGCCGCCTGCTTGGCGGCCGCCGCCTTGGCCTTCGCCTTGGCGGCGGCGGCGGAGGAGCGCGAAACCTCGACGGTCTCGAAGAAGGACAGCGGATAGGTCTTGCCGGTGAAGGGCGAGACGATCGGATCGCGGTTCAGGTCGTAGAACTTCTTCCCGGTCTCGGGATCGGTCCGCTTGGTACCAAGTTCGGGTTTCGCCATTATCGCCTCGTGATGATCGGGATGGTCGCCTGACGCGTCCAACTGGTTGATCGGGGTCCGGGTTGCATGCGGCGGTCGATGTCCGCCGATCCGCGGCCCAGGCCGGAACAGGCAGACCGGGCCGCCGAGCGCTGCGACGAAGCCGCCGGCCCCGCCGCGGCAAGCCCGTGACGCGGCCGGTATCTGGCGCTTTCGCGACGCTGTGCCGGTCCGTTGAAAATCGGTTGGTCCCATACGGCCTAGACCGGCCCTTGTCAAAGCCCGATTCGGGCGACAGAAAGGGCCGCCGTCCCGGCCGCCGATTTCCACCCCGGCAGGCGGGACGACAGGGTGGCCGCCGCGCGGCCCCGATGCCGCCGGCAGGGCCCTTCGCCCGCCGCGCCACGACGCCAGGCCACCCGTGCGGGGCCAGAGAGAACCGGGAAGAACGTCACATGCATGGAAGCGCAGCCAACCCCCGGCCGATCGCCGCTCGCCATTCGGCCGCGCTGACCGGCACGGTCACGGTTCCCGGCGACAAGTCGATCTCGCATCGCGCCTTCCTGTTCGGCGGAATCGCAGCCGGAACGACCCGCGTCACCGGGCTCCTGGAAGGCGAGGACGTGATCGCCACCGGCAATGCCATGCGCGCGATGGGCGCGCAGATCCGCAAGGAGGGCGAGACCTGGGTGGTCGAGGGCGTCGGCAATGGCTGTCTCCTGGAGCCCGAGGGCATCATCGATTTCGGCAATGCCGGCACCGGCGTGCGCCTGACCATGGGGCTGGTCGGCTCGTATGATTTCGGCGCCACCTTCGTCGGCGACGCCTCGCTCTCCAAGCGCCCGATGGGCCGGGTCCTCGACCCGCTGCGGCTGATGGGCACCCAGGTCGTGGCGCGTTCGGGCGACCGGCTGCCGCTGTCGCTGCACGGGCCGCGCGTCGCCGCGCCGATCGAATACCGGGTGCCGATGGCGTCGGCGCAGGTGAAATCTGCGGTGCTGCTCGCCGGCCTGAACGCCCCCGGCATCACCACCGTCATCGAGCCGGTGATGACCCGCGACCACACCGAGAAGATGCTGCAGGGTTTCGGCGCCGCGCTGGAAGTCGAGACCGACGCCGAGGGTGTGCGCCATATCCGGCTCGAGGGCCAGGGCGACCTCAAGGGCGTCGCCGACTTCACCGTGCCGGGCGATCCGTCCTCGGCGGGCTTCCCGGTCGTCGCCGCGCTGATCGTGCCGGGCTCCGACGTGACGGTGGAGAACGTCCTGATGAACCCGACCCGCAGCGGCCTCGTCGAGACGCTGATCGAGATGGGCGGGTCGATCGAGATCCTGAACCGGCGCGTGGCCGGCGGCGAGGATGTCGCCGATTTGCGCGTGCGCCATTCGGAACTGACGGCGGTCGAGGTGCCGGCCGAGCGCGCGCCGTCGATGATCGACGAATATCCGGTGCTGGCCATGGCCGCCGCCTTCGCCAGGGGCACCACGGTGATGCGCGGCCTCGACGAACTGCGGGTGAAGGAGAGCGACCGCCTTGCCGCCGTCGCCGCCGGGCTCGCAGCCAACGGCATCGTCCACGAGGAGGGCGCCGACTGGCTGACCGTGACCGGCAATCCGGACGGCCGCGGTCCGGACGGCGCCTATGGCGGCGGCACGGTGGCCACCCATCTCGACCACCGCATCGCCATGAGCTTCCTGGTGCTGGGCATGGCTTGCGAGCGTGCCGTCACCGTCGATGACGGCCGGATGATCGCGACCAGCTTCCCGGCGTTCCAGGCGATGATGGCCGGCCTCGGCGCCGATCTGTCCGACGGAGCATGATTTGACGGCGTTTCTGGCGCTCCTGTTCTTCTCGCCGCTGGCCTTCATCTACGGGCGTTACCGCGCCCGCCAGCTGCGGGCCGCGCCGGGAACCCTGAAGGGCCGCCTCGCTGCACTGCTTCCCATGCCGCTCTTCGTCGCCGGCTGCGTCGTCCTGGCCGTTCTCCACGCCAATGCGCCGCTCGGCACCGGCGACGCCGTGCTGGCCACCGGCAACGGCGTCATCGATTTCGTCATTGGCGCGGCCCGCAAGATCGGCGAACTGGCGCTGATCCTGTTCATGGTCGCGATCCCCTATCTCCTCGGCGCGGTGATCGCCGCCGTGCTGCTGGTTCTCGACGCCCGCGGTGTCGCCATCCTTGCCACCCCGACGCCCGAACCGGATGCGTCGGCCAATACGGATTGACCCCATGACCACCGCGCTCACCATCGCGATCGACGGGCCCGCGGCGGCCGGCAAGGGCACGCTGGCCAAGCGCGTCGCGGCGCATTACGGCCTGCCCTATCTCGACACCGGCCTGCTCTACCGGGCCGTCGGCAAGCTCGCCGACGATCGCGGCGTCGATCTCGACGATGCGGAGGCCACCGGCGCGATCGCCACCGAGCTCGACACCAGCCATCTCGACGACGGATCGCTGCGCGGCCGCGAGGCCGGCGAGCTCGCCTCGCGCGTCGCCGTGCATGGCGCGGTCCGCACGGCGCTCACCGAATTCCAGCGCAGCTTCGCCGCCCGCGCCGAGGGTGCGGTGCTGGATGGCCGCGATATCGGCACGGTGATCTGCCCGCAGGCGCGGGTGAAGATCTTCGTTACGGCTTCCGCCGAGGTGCGGGCGCGCCGGCGCACCGACGAACTCGCCGCCAAGGGCCGCGACGTCGATTACGAGCGGATTCTCGCCGAAGTGCGCGAGCGCGACGCCCGCGATGCCGGCCGTGCCATCGCGCCGCTGCGGCCGGCGCCCGATGCACACTTGCTGGACACCAGCGAATTGGGTATAGAAGCGGCGTTCCAGGCGGCCTGCGCGGTCATCGATCGCGCCCTGGCCTGACGGAACGGAGTTTGCGGGGCGGGTTCAGAACTGGACCACGTCCTTTTCTGCTATCGGCCTGCGCGTATCTGCCGGCCCTGCCCAGAGCTTCGATATCACCTGTCCGGCCGCGGTCCCGCGCGCCGCACGAATGCCGACCCGCCTAGAGGCGGTCGTCCTTCGGGCCCCTCCCCGCCGTCAACGCCGGGATGGGCCGGACCGCGATCCCGGACGTTTGCAACGTCTGACCCGGGGCCTCGCCCCACGGCGCGCTGCTCTCTCGACCAGACCGAGAGAGTCCCCAAGGAGTAGGAATGTCCAACGTATCCCCGCGCGAAGATTTCGCCTCACTGCTCGAAGCCTCGTTCCATGAGCAGGACGTCGCCGAAGGCATGGTCGTCAAGGGCACCGTCGTCGCGATCGAGAAAGACATGGCCGTCATCGACGCCGGCCTGAAGGTCGAGGGCCGCGTCGCCCTCAAGGAATTCGGCGCCAAGGGCGCAGACGGTGGTCTCCAGGTCGGCGACGTCGTCGAGATCTATGTCGAGCGCATCGAGAACGCCCTCGGCGAAGCCGTCCTGTCGCGCGACAAGGCGCGCCGCGAGGAGAGCTGGGTTCGCCTCGAGGAGAAGTTCAACAACAACGAGAAGGTCGAAGGCCAGATCTTCAACCAGGTCAAGGGCGGCTTCACGGTCGACCTCGACGGGGCCGTGGCCTTCCTGCCGCGCTCGCAGGTCGACATCCGTCCGATCCGCGACGTCGGCCCGCTGATGAACACGCCGCAGCCGTTCCAGATCCTGAAGATGGACAAGCGTCGCGGCAACATCGTCGTGTCGCGCCGGACCGTGCTCGAAGAGAGCCGTGCGGAGCAGCGTTCGGAGATCGTCCAGAACCTTGAAGAGGGTCAGGTCGTCGACGGTATCGTCAAGAACATCACCGACTACGGCGCCTTCGTCGACCTCGGTGGCATCGACGGTCTGCTGCATGTGACCGACATGGCATGGCGCCGCGTCAACCATCCGACCGAGATCCTGCAGATCGGTCAGACGGTGAAGGTCCAGATCATCCGCATCAACCAGGAGACGCATCGCATCTCGCTGGGCATGAAGCAGCTCGAGGCCGATCCCTGGGATGGCATCGGCGTCAAGTACCCGATGGGCGTCAAGGTCACCGGCCGCGTCACGAACATCACCGACTACGGTGCGTTCGTCGAGCTGGAGCCGGGCATCGAAGGCCTCATCCACGTCTCCGAGATGTCCTGGACGAAGAAGAACGTCCATCCGGGCAAGATCCTCTCCACCTCCCAGGAGGTCGAGGTCGTCGTTCTCGAGGTCGACCCGAACAAGCGCCGCATCTCGCTGGGTCTCAAGCAGACGCTCGCCAATCCGTGGGAGAGCTTCCGCGACCAGTTCCCGATCGGCACGATCGTCGAGGGCGAGGTCAAGAACAAGACCGAGTTCGGCCTGTTCATCGGTCTGGACGGCGACGTGGACGGCATGGTCCACCTGTCGGATCTCGACTGGAACCGTCCGGGCGAGCAGGTCATCGAGGAGTTCAACAAGGGCGACCTCGTCAAGGCCCAGGTGCTCGACGTCGACATCGACAAGGAGCGCATCTCGCTCGGCATGAAGCAGGTCGGCGGCGATCCGTTCGTCGAGGCGGCTGAAGCCGGTGACGTGCGCCGCGGCGCCGTGGTCACCTGCGAGGTCACGGAAGTGAAGGATGGCGGCCTGGAAGTGAAGATCGTCGATACCGATCTGACCTCCTTCATCCGTCGCTCCGACATTGCCCGCGATCGCGACGAGCAGCGCCCCGAGCGTTACTCGGTCGGCCAGAAGATCGACGCCCGCGTCACGCAGTTCGACAAGAAGGCGCGCCGCGTCGGCGTGTCGATCAAGGCACTGCAGATCGCCGAAGAGAAGGAAGCCGTCGCACAGTTCGGTTCGTCCGACTCCGGCGCATCGCTCGGCGACATCCTCGGCGCGGCCCTGAAGGGTCGTGGCGACGAAGAATAGGCCCTAGGCCCTAGGGCCTTCGCATTCCGCGCCGCCTCGGGTGGCGCGGAATGTTTCACGTGAATCATGAAGGCCCGCGGCGAAAGCTCTCCGCGGGCCTTTTCTCGTCAGCTTCTCCAGACACAGAGCGCAGCGCTATGCAGCTTCCCGACGGCTTCACCGCCATCCCACCCGGCAAGATCGCCGCTATCGCCACGGTGCTGGAGATGAGCGCGCCGCCCGCCGGGCTCGAGCCGCTGCCGGGCGAGTCGAACTGGCAGTTCCAGCGCGTCACCGAGCCCGATCCGGCCTGGTACGAGGCGCTGTATCGCCGGATCGGCGGCAATCATCTGTGGTATTCGCGGCTGGCGCTGCCCGCCGAGGAGTTGGCCGCGACGATCCGGCATCCGGATGTGGCGATCCACACGCTGGACGTGGACGGCGTGCCGCAGGGGCTGGTGGAGCTGGATTTCCGCGAGGACGGGGCCTGCGAACTGGTGTTCTTCGGCGTGACAGAGGCGCTGATCGGCACCCGCGCGGCGCGCTTCATGATGGGCCGCGCTATCGCGGCCGCCTTCGCCCGCCCGATCGGCAAGCTCTGGCTGCACACCAACACGATGGATCATCCCAAGGCGATGGCCTTCTACCGGCGCTCGGGCTTCACGCCGGTGCGCCAGATGGTGGAGGTCGCCGACGATCCGCGGCTCATCGGCCTGTTCGACCGGCAGGCCGCGCCGCATTTCCCGATGATCGGTGAGCGCGCGGCGGGCTGATCCGCGATTGCTACGCCGGCGCTGGTCGCCGGCGTGTCATGGCTGGCGGGTATGAAACAGGGGCGCCTCGCGGCGCCCCGAAATGTCACGCGGTCTCGTCGAGGCTTTCGACGACGACATTGTCGTTGGTGTAGATGCAGATCTCGCCGGCGATCTTCATGGCGCGGCGGGCGATCTCCTCGGCGTCGTAATCCGTATCCGCAAGCGCCCGTGCCGCGGCCAGGGCGTAGTTGCCGCCGGAGCCGATGGCGATGACGCCGTGTTCGGGCTCCAGCACGTCGCCATTGCCGGTGAGCGTCAGCGTCACCTGGCGGTCGGCGACGATCATCATCGCCTCCAGACGGCGCAGATAGCGGTCGGTGCGCCAGTCCTTGGCGAGCTCGACGCAGGCGCGCATGAGCTGGTCGGGATATTGCTCGAGCTTGGCCTCGAGCCGCTCCAAGAGGGTGAAGGCGTCGGCGGTCGCGCCTGCAAAGCCGGCGATGACATCGCCCTTCTTGCCGATCCGGCGCACCTTGCGGGCATTGCCCTTCATCACCGTATTGCCGAGCGACACCTGCCCGTCGCCGGCGATGACCACCTTGCCGCCCTTGCGTACGGTGACGATGGTGGTGCCGTAGATCGTGGCGGGGTCGTGGTTTTCCATGCTCATCGCACTGTCCTTTTCCATCCAGCGGGCCGCTGCGCCGTTCGAGGCCGCAGGAACCGCCGATCCGGGCCCCATGTGGGCCTTCGGGCCGGCCTTGCCAAGGAAGCGGCCTGCGAGGTGACATCTGCCATGGGGCGGTGGTAAGAGCGCCGGGACATTCCCCGCGAAGGTGACAGCGATGGGCCAGACTGCCGGGCGGCGTGATGCCGTCGTCGAGAGACAGACCAACGAGACCGCGATCCGCGTGCGCGTCGATCTCGACGGCAGCGGCCGTTCGACCATCGACACCGGCGTCGGCTTCTTCGACCACATGCTCGAACAGCTGTCGCGGCATTCGCTGATCGACATGGACATCTCGGCCAAGGGCGACCACCACATCGACGACCACCACACGGTCGAGGATACCGGCATCGCGCTTGGCCAGGCGATCCGCCAGGCCCTGGGCGAGCGCCGCGGCATCCGTCGCTACGCGTCGCTCGATCTTGCCATGGACGAGTGCCTGACCCGCGCCGCGATCGACGTGTCGGGCCGGCCGTTCCTCGTCTTCAAGGCCGAGTTCTCGCGCCACAAGATCGGCAGCTTCGACACCGAGCTGGTGCAGGAGTTCTTCCAGGCGCTGGCGCAGAATGCCGGCGTGACGCTGCATCTGACCAATCTCTACGGCAGCAATGCCCATCATGTCGCCGAGACCTGCTTCAAGGCGGTGGCACGGGTGCTGGGCGACGCCGTGGCGATCGATCCGCGCCAGGCCGACCTCGTGCCCTCCACCAAGGGCACGCTGGCGTGACCGGGCGGGCGGCGGGACGGCCATGGGCCTGAAGCGCTTCATCGCCTTCGAGCCCGGCGAGACCGCCGCCGGGGCGCGCTCCGACGGCGTGGTCTTCGTGCGCGACGGCTTCTCCTTCTGGGCGTTCCTGTTCACCGTCCTGTGGCTGTGGCGCTACCGGCTCTGGCTGGAAGGTCTCGCGACGCTGCTCGTGCTCGTCGCCATCAGCCTGTGGGGCGAGGCCAGCGGCCATTCCTTCGCGGCCTCGCTTCTCCAGCTTCTCGTCGGCCTTCTCGTCGCCCTGGAAGGCCCGAGCCTGCGGGCCTGGCGCTATCGCCGCAAGGGATGGCGCGAGAGCGCCGCCTTCCTGGCCAGCGACCGGGCCGAAGCCGAGCTGACCTATTTTTCCACGGCCGGACGGCCCGCCGATCCCGCGAGCGCCACTGCGCCGCCGTGGCCGGCGCCGGGGCCGATGGCGCGCCGACGCGGAACCTCGACCCACAGCGCCGGGTTCTTCGGTGCCATGGAGCAACGATAGACACATGCAGACCGTCGCCATCGTCGATTACGGTTCGGGCAATCTGCGCTCGGCCACCAAGGCCTTCGAGCGCGCCGCCCGCGAGAGCAATGCCAATGCCGAGATCGTCCTCACCGACGATCCGCAGGTGGTGCTGGCCGCCGACCGCATCGTCCTGCCGGGCGTCGGCGCCTATGCCGATTGCCGCGCCGGCCTCGATGCCGTCCCCGGCATGACCGAGGCGCTGCGCGAAGCCGTCGAGACCAGGGCCCGGCCCTTCCTCGGCATCTGCGTCGGCATGCAGCTGATGTCGTCCTATGGCCGCGAGAAGGCGGTCACCGAGGGCCTCGGCTGGATCCCCGGCGACGTCGTGCGGATCGAGCCGTCGGACCCGACGCTGAAGGTGCCGCAGATCGGCTGGAACACCATTCACGTGAATCACGACCACGCGCTGCTGGCCGGTATCCCCACCGAGGAAGGCGGGCTGCACGCCTATTTCGTGCATTCCTACCATCTGGTGGCGCGTAACCCGGACGACGTCGTCGCCACCGCCGATTACGGCGGGCCGGTCACGGCGATCGTCGCCAATGGCAACAAGGCCGGCACCCAGTTCCATCCGGAAAAGAGCCAGACGCTGGGGCTCGGCCTGATCGCCAACTTCCTGTCGTGGAACCCCTGATCCGGCCGCACGCGGCCGCCTGAAAGCCCTGGACGCCATGCCCATTCTCTTCCCCGCCATCGACCTCAAGGACGGCGCCTGCGTGCGCCTGAAGCTCGGCCTGATGGACCAGGCGACAGTCTACAATGCCGACCCGGCGGCCCAGGCGCGGGAGTTCCGCGACGCCGGCTTCGACCATCTGCATGTGGTGGACCTCAACGGCGCCTTTGCCGGCCGTGCGGTCAACGACGCCGCCGTCGATGCCATTCTCGCGGCGGTCGGCTCGCAGATGAAGGTGCAGCTCGGCGGTGGCATCCGCTCGATGGAGGACATCGAGCGCTGGCTGGACAAGGGTCTGGCCCGGGTCATTCTCGGCACGGTCGCCGTGCGCGATCCCGACCTCGTCCGCGCGGCAGCCCGACGGTTCCCCGGCCAGATCGCCGTCGGCATCGATGCCAAGGGCGGCAAGGTCGCCGTCGAGGGTTGGGCCGAGACCTCCGAGCTGACCGTGGTCGATCTCGCCCGCCAGTTCGAGGATGCCGGCGTGGCGGCGGTCATCTACACCGATGTCGATCGCGACGGCATCCTGACGGGCATCAACTGGGACGCCACCATCGATCTGGCCGAACAGGTCTCGATTCCCGTGATCGCGTCCGGCGGCCTCGCTTCGCTGGCCGATGTCGTGCGGCTGACCATGCCCGACGCCAAGCGCCTCGAAGGCGCGATCTCCGGCCGGGCGCTCTATGACGGCCGCATCGACCCGAAGGAAGCGCTGGACGTCCTGTCCGGCAGGGGCTGAGCCAGATGGCGAGGTGAGTTTTGTCCTTACCCTCGACGGGCTTGGAATCACGCTGGCTCTTGCCCACCTCTATCGCGGCATCGCATAAGGCGGAAAATTCGCCGTTTCCGCCCATCCGGACATTGCCCGTGCCCTCCCGCCCGATCCCCTGCCCCGCCGACGAGAAGGCCACCCGTCCATGAGCCTGAAGGCACGCATCATTCCCTGCCTCGACGTCAAGGACGGCCGGGTGGTCAAGGGCGTCAATTTCGAGGGTCTGGTCGACGCCGGCGATCCGGTGGAGGCGGCGCGGGCCTATGACAGCGCCGGGGCCGACGAGCTCTGCTTCCTCGACATCACCGCCTCGTCGGACGACCGCGACACGATCTTCGACGTCGTCGCGCGCACCGCCGAGCAGTGCTTCATGCCGGTGACCGTCGGCGGCGGCGTGCGCACGGTCGCCGACGTTCGCAAGCTGCTCCTGGCCGGTGCCGACAAGGTGTCGATCAACACCGCGGCGGTGAAGCGGCCGGAATTCGTCGCGGAAGCCGCCGACAAGTTCGGCGACCAGTGCATCGTCGTCGCCATCGACGCGCGCCGCGTGGCCGAGGAGGGCGCCGCGCCGCGCTGGGAGATCTTCACCCATGGCGGCCGCACCGCCACCGGCATCGACGCCGTCGACTTCGCCCGCCAGGTCGTGGGGCTGGGCGCAGGCGAGATCCTGCTCACCTCCATGGACAAGGACGGCACCAAGTCCGGGTTCGACATCGAGCTGACCCGGGCGGTCGCCGATGCCGTCCACGTGCCGGTGATCGCGTCGGGCGGCGTCGGCACGCTGGATCATCTCGTTGCCGGCGTGCGCGACGGCCATGCGACGGCGGTTCTGGCCGCCTCGATTTTTCACTTCGGCACTTATACGATCGCGGAAGCCAAGGCCCATATGGCCGCCGCCGGCATCCCGATGCGGCTCGACCCGCCGGACTGACCGAAGCCTCGGCGGATCCGCGCAGCGAGCGCCGGCCTACGAAAGGGCATCATGACCGATTTCACGCTTGCCGACCTGGAGACCATCGTCGCCGCCCGCGCGACCTCCGACGACGCCGGCTCCTACACCGCGTCGCTCGCGGCCAAGGGCATTGGCCATGTCGCCAAGAAGCTCGGCGAGGAAGCGACGGAGACGGTGATCGCTGCCGTCTCCCAGGATGATGCGCGGGTGACCAGCGAGGCCGCCGACCTTCTCTACCACCTGCTCGTGACGCTGCATCTGCGCCACGTGCCGGTATCGGCGGTGATGGCCGAGCTCGGCAGGCGCACGGCCCAGACCGGCCTGCAGGAAAAGGCGGGGCGGCCCGACAGTTCGGCCGGATGATGGACCAGCTCGCCCCGTCGCGTTTCTCGCCCTACCGCATCTTTCCGGCGGCCGAATGGGCGAAGTTTCGCGCCGACGCGCCGCTGACGCTGACCGCCGATGAAGTTCGCCGGCTCCGCTCGATCGGCGACCCCGTCGATCTCGACGAAGTCGCGCGGATCTACCTTGCCGTCTCGCGCCTGCTCTATGCCCATGTCGAGGCCTCGCAGCTGCTGTTCGGGCAGCGCCAGAGCTTTCTCGCCGAGGATTCGGGGCAGAAGACGCCGTTCATCATCGGCATCGCCGGCTCGGTCGCGGTCGGCAAGTCGACCACGGCGCGCGTCCTGAAGGAGCTGCTCGCCCGCTGGCCGTCCTCGCCCAAGGTGGACCTGATCACCACCGACGGGTTTCTCTACCCGAACGCGGTGCTGCAGGCCGAGGGGCTGATGCAGCGCAAGGGGTTTCCCGAGAGCTACGACATCGGCGCGATCCTGCGCTTCCTGTCGGAGATCAAGGCCGGCGTGCCGCGGGTCGAGGCGCCGGTCTATTCGCATTTCTACTACGACGTGGTGCCGGGCCAGAAGGTCACCATCGACCGGCCGGACATCCTGATCTTCGAGGGCCTGAACGTCCTGCAGGTGCGCGACATGCCGGCCGACGGCACGGCGGTGCCCTTCGTGTCGGACTTCTTCGACCATTCGATCTACATCGATGCCGACGAGGCCGACATCAAGCGCTGGTACATCGAGCGCTTCATGCGGCTGCGCGAAACGGCGTTCCGCGAGACCGGCTCGTTCTTCCACCGCTACTCGCAGATCTCGCCCGAGGAGGCGCTGACCATCGCCCAGGGCCTGTGGTCGAACATCAACGAGATCAATCTCCACGCCAATATCCTGCCGACGCGGCCGCGCGCCGACCTGATCCTGCGCAAGGGGCCGGATCACCTCATCGAGCAGGTCGCGCTGCGCAAGCTCTGAGCCGGGTGCAGGCTCGCGGCATTCGATTGGCCTGACTGCCGGCCGCGTAGCGCATCGGACGGGCGCGAAGGCCGGAACCTTGCGCATATCTTCCGTAACGTTATCCTGCATCTTTCCGCGTGCCGCCGGGCCGGCCTGTTCGCCGGTCCTCAGCAGGACGCCGATCGAGGTGGGACCGATGAAGTTCCGGCCGATAAAGTTCCGACGGCTGCAGGATCGCATCCTCGTGCGCCCCGTGGCGCCATCCGAGCAATCGTCCGGCGGCGTCCTGCCGGATAGTGCAGCGAACAAGCCGACCGAAGGCGAGATCGTCGCCGTGGGCCCCGGACGGCGGCGCAAGGGGCGGATCGCTTCGACGAACATGGCGGTGGGGGACCATGTGCTCTTCGCGCCAACGGCCGGCAGGCAGCGCAAGGTATCGGGCCAGGATCTCCTGGTCGTCCGCATGTCGGAGCTTCTCGGCGTGATGAACCGTTCCGCCCTTCCCGGCGAGCCGACCACGGGTCCGGCGCCGCCGACGCGTAAAGCCGAGCCGGATCTGGGACCGAAGGATCGCGCGCGCGGCGTTGCGGCCAAGGTGCGGCGACGGGTCCGCCCGCCCGGGCACGATCAGATGGAGCGGATGGGGCTGCCCGGTGAGCCGACGATCGGGCCGGGCCGGCCGCGGCCCGGTTCCGACGACCCCGACGATACCTTCTAATCCGCCGGGAGCCGCCGCATGGTCGCCAATCTCGCCAAGCTGGCCGATCGATCGTTCATCGTCGGCTTCCTGTTTCCGGCGCTGGTCTTCTACAGTTGCGCGCTGCTGCTGATCGTCGAACCGCTCAATCCGGCGCTCTACACGACGCTCACCGAGTCCGTGACGCTGGGCGACGTTCTCTACAATGCCCTGCTCGTCTGGACGCTGGCGATCTTCCTGATGCTCGGCAACGATCCTCTCTACAAGCTGCTCGAGGGTTATTGGCCACCGCTGTCGCGGATCGGCCCGCTGAAGGCGCGCGAACGACGAAAACTCGACGCCATCGACAGCGAGTTTGCGTCCCTGCGTGCACGGTGGATCGATGAGGGTAAGGCATCTCCCGCAAGTGATATCGCGCGCTACACCGAGCTGTTGCGGAAGCGGGTGGACCGGTACCCGGAGAAACCCGAATCCATCCTGCCGACGCGCTTCGGCAACGCCATCCGGGCCTTCGAGACCTATTCCAGCGCCGTCTACCGGGTCGATTCGATCCCGCTCTGGATTCACCTCTCGACGGTTTTCTCGGATGATTTTCGCGAGGCTGTCGAGGATGTCCGCACGGCCGTGAACTGCGCGATGAATTTTGTCTTTCTAGCGGGCCTCCTGGCCATCGGCCTGATCGTCGTCTTCGCCATGAGCTTCGACTATGCGCTGCGGATTTCGCAGGTCCGCCCGTTTCTGGGCTCCGGCGATTACGGGCTGCTTCTGGCGGCGGTCGTCAGCCTCTTCATCGCCTGGGGAAGCTATGAACTTGCCATCGATCGGGCCGTGGGATGGGGCCGCGTGGTGCGGGCCGGCTTCGACTGCTATCTGCCGGCGCTGGCAAAGCAGCTCGGATACAAGCTGCCGGACGACCCGGCGGTCCAGGGGGAGTTCTGGGAAGCCGTCAGCCGCCGGGCGATCTACAACCAGACATTTCCGCCGGAGCTGCTGGCCAAGCTGAAGCCGCCCGAAGCGGGCAAGACCGAGCCGGCGAAATGATCAGGTGCCCGCAGGGGCGGTCACGCGGCGCAGGGTCAGGTTGATCCGGCCGCCCTTCTTCAGGAGCGTCGAGGTCGCCGGGTAGATCCGGTCGACGCCGTGATAGGCCAGACGTCCCTCGCCGCCGAGCACGACCACGTCGCCCGAATGCAGCCGGATCGAGGTCGTGCGGCCGCCGCGGGTGGTCTCGCCGACACGGAACAGGCAGTCGTCGCCGAGCGAGACGGAGACGACGGGCGCCGACAGATCGGTCTCGTCCTTGTCCTGATGCAGGCCCATCTTGGCGGTGTCCTCGTAGAAATTGACGAGGCAGGCTTGCGGCGGATGATCGAAGGCGGCGAGGTCCTGCCAGATCTCCAGGAGCTTCGGGGGGATCTCCGGCCAGGGCGTGCCGGTCACCGGATGCGTGGGCTGGTAGCGATAGCCGGACCGGTCGGTCACCCAGCCCAGCTCGCCGCAATTGGTCATGCGCACCGACAGGGGCTTTCCGGTCCGCGGCATTTCCGGCCGGTACAGCGGCGCGGCGGCCACCACCTCGCGCACCGAATCGACCAGCGCGACCTGTTCGCCGCGGGAGAGATGGCCCGGAATGTGCCGGACGCCTTTGGGCAGGACGTTCATGGGCGGTCATCTAGAGCAGCGTCGAGGATTCCTAGCGCCTACGCGCGAACGGACCCTGGACGAGCGCAGCTAACGCGCTGCAGGCCGCTTCAGGACAGGTAACCGAGCTGAGCGGCGAGGGCGACAGCGTGGGTGCGGTTGGAGGCGTCGAGCTTGCGCTGGGCGGCCGTCAGATATTGCGAGATGGTGTATTCGGACAGGCTCAGGATGATGCCGATCTCGGATGACGTCTTGCCGAGCATGGCGAGCTTCAGGCAGTCGCGCTCGCGCACCGACAGGGGATTGTTGCGCCGGTTCTCCTCGAAGCGCGCCGCCGCCAGCATGCCGAACAGGGCAAAGGCGAAGAGATGCAGCTCGCGGATCGCCTCCGCCGGGAGGGCGCAGCTGCGTCCGGCGAAGGACAGGGCGCCGTTGAAGGCGGTGAGCCCGTGCACCGGGAAGAAGGCGCCGGCGAGATATTCCGCCTCCAGCAGCATGCGGGCGGCCGGCGACGGATCGGGCTCGTCGGCGCCATAGAGCGTGTCGATGTCCCAGACGAAGGGCATGGGATCGGTCTTCAGGGCGCCGACGACCAGCTTGGAGCGGTGCAGACCGAGCTGTTCATAGGCCTGGCCGAAGCTCTCCGACCAGTTGGACAGGAGGAGCCGCGTCGCCGTCCCGCCGTCGTCGGTCGAGGGGACCGACAGGACCGCGGCATGGGAGAAGCCGAAATCCGTCGCCACGTCGCCGAGAAGCTGGGTCAGCGCGATCTCGTCCCAGGGCGGGGCGAGCCGGTTGAGACGGTCGAGCGCGCCGCTCATGGGGGCGCCCGGCACGGCTGCGCCGACATCTGCCTGGCCGCTTGCGCCGGGCAGTCTGTCGCTCAGGGCCGGGGCGCCCGCGGGGGCGCTCGTCGAACCGTTCGAAGATGGCATGATGGCACAGCCTCTCGCGATCTCTGAGGTCCGCCTCGCGCGCCTCGCCGCGAATCGGACAAGGCTCATACTGGCCCCTCCGGGCCGAGGATTGAAGTCTTGACATGACGATCGGATGGTTTGCGTTTCCGGCTGCTGCGAGCGACCCGTCGCCAAGGGTGGCAGGATGGCGCCGCCACCCCCATCTAGCGGCGAGTTGCCATGGTGGCCGGCCCGGCCGACCCCCATCGATGCCAGCGTGTGTCGGCGCGGCCCGCCGGCCTGGAAAGAGATATCCATGACAGATTTTTCCCCCCGCGAGATCGTCTCCGAGCTCGACCGCCACATCATCGGCCAGAAGGACGCCAAGCGCGCCGTCGCCGTCGCGCTGCGCAATCGCTGGCGGCGCCAGCAGCTGGAGGGGAGCCTGCGCGAAGAGGTGATGCCCAAGAACATCCTGATGATCGGACCCACCGGCGTCGGCAAGACCGAGATCTCGCGCCGCCTGGCGCGGCTCGCCGGCGCGCCCTTCATCAAGGTCGAGGCCACCAAGTTCACCGAGGTCGGCTATGTCGGCCGCGACGTCGAGCAGATCATCCGCGATCTCGTCGAGATCGGCATCGGGCTGGTGCGCGAGAAGAAGCGCGAAGAGGTGAAGGCCAAGGCGCATCAGGGCGCCGAGGACCGGGTTCTCGACGCCCTGGTCGGCAAGACCGCCTCACCGGCGACGCGCGATTCCTTCCGCAAGAAGCTGCGCGCCGGCGAGCTCGACGACAAGGAGATCGACGTCGAGATCTCCGACACGTCCAACCCGATGGGCGGCATGGACATTCCCGGCATGCCGGGCGCCAATATCGGCGTCCTCAACCTGTCGGAGATGTTCGGCAAGATGGGCCAGCGCACCAAGCAGCGCCGGACGTCGGTGCGCGAGAGCTACGATCTGCTGATCGGCGAGGAATCCGACAAGCTGCTGGATCAGGAACAGCTGGTGCGCGAGGCGATCTCGTCGGTCGAGAACAACGGCATCGTCTTCCTCGACGAGATCGACAAGGTCGCCAACAAGGAAGGCCAGAGCGGCGCCGGCGTCTCGCGCGAGGGCGTGCAGCGCGACCTGCTGCCGCTGGTCGAGGGCACCACGGTGGCGACCAAGCACGGCTCGGTGAAGACCGACCACATCCTGTTCATCGCCTCGGGCGCCTTCCACGTATCGAAGCCGTCGGACCTCCTGCCGGAGCTGCAGGGCCGGCTGCCGATCCGCGTCGAGCTGCGGGCGCTGACCCGGGAGGATTTCCGCCGCATCCTGACCGAGACCGAGGCCTCGCTGATCAAGCAGTATATCGCCCTGATGAAGACCGAGAATGTCGATCTGATCATCACCGACGATGCGATCGACGCGCTGGCCGACACGGCGGTGACGCTGAACGGCTCGATCGAGAATATCGGCGCGCGGCGGCTTCAGACGGTGATGGAGCGCGTCCTCGACGACATCTCCTTCGAGGCCCCGGACAAGTCCGGCGAGAGCTACACGGTCGATGCCGCCTATGTGCACAAGGCGCTGGACGGCATTGCCGGCGACACCGACCTGTCGCGCTTCATCCTCTAAGGCGCTGCCCTCAGGCGGCGGCACGGTCCGGCAGGCGGGGACAGAACGCCTGGCTGCGCATCGTGCCGTCGCGGCGGATGGTCAGGACCGTATCTGCAGCAACCATTGTCCAACGCTCAGCCTCGTCGCAGGGCTCGGAGGCGATGACGACGCCGTCGCCTTCCGTGCGCCAGTAGAGCGAGGGCGGCGGGCCGTCGCTGGCCCACCGATACGCCCAGAGGGTTTCGCCATCGGTGTGGATTGCGGCGAAGCGGATGGGTGCCGCCTCGCCGGTGCGCGCGGCTGTCGCCTCGATCTCGACGAGCGTCGCGGCGATGGCGCCGACCGGATCGGTGGCGAGACCCCGCCCGAGGGCCGACAGAAAGATCGCCTCGGAATCGCTGGTGCCCCGCCGCCGCGGATAGAGCGCATCCGGGATCAGGGCGTCGATCTGGCGGCGCAGACGGGCATAGCCGCCCACCTGGCCATTGTGCAGGAACAGGTGCTGGCCGTCCGCGAAGGGATGGCAATTGGCCGTCGAGACCTCGCCATAGGTCGCCGAGCGCACATGGGCGACGAAGAGCGGTGCGCGGATCTGTCGGCACAGGGACACGAGATTGGCGTCCGACCAGGCTGGCAGGATGGCGCGATAGACGCCGGGCTCGGGCCGCTCGCCATACCAGCCGATGCCGCAGCCATCGCCGTTGACGACGGTCTTGGCCTCACGGGCGGCCAGCGACTGCGAGATCAGCGAGGCACGCGGCTCGATCAGCAGGCGATCGAGAAAGACCGGCGGACCGGCATAGGCGAGAAGGCGGCACATCGGACGGCGACACCACTGGACACGGGCGCCGCAGCAGCGCCCTTGCCCGCAGTCTCCGGCCGGCATGGTAAACAAAGCCTTAAATCCGAGACCCGAGCTTGAGGCCTGCCCTGTTTCACGTTAGTCTCCCGTCCGTGCCGACGCTCAGCGGCGGCGGCGACGGGCCCGCAGCGCTTCTTCGGCCCGGGTGGCGGCCTCCTCCAGCTCGGCGCGCAGGCGCTTCAGATCCGCTTCGGGCAGGATGGCGATCGTTTCGGCCAGACGGTTGGCGAGCGCCGTCGCATCGGGTCCGAGGCCGGCGGTCTCGACCGTCACCTTGGGATGCGAGAGTTCGGCGAGACGCTCCAGCTCCTCGGCGTCGTCCCAGATGACGTTGAGATAGCCGATGATCCGCTGCAGGAGATCCCAGGTCGGCCGGCCGCGACGACCATGCTCCAGCGCCGAAAGATAGGCGCTGGAAACCCCGAGCGCCGCCGCCATCTGGCTCTGGGTGACGCCGCGCTCCTTGCGGAATGCCCGGACCTTCTCGCCGAACGGGGTCATCCGAACCGCCTGACGCGCACATAGAGCGCCCCGTCGCCGCCGTGATGGCGCTCGGCGCTGTCGAAGCCGGAGACGAGCGGGCGGAACTCCGGGCTGCCGAACCACATGGGCACGACCCGGCGCAGGACGCCGCGGGAGCCGAAATGCCCGCCCGATCCGCCCCGTCCGGTGATCACCAGCACATGGCGCAGGCCCATGGCCTGGGACTGGCGCAGGAAGCCGACCAGCGCGTCATGGGCGACGCCCTGGGTCATCTCGTGCAGGTCGATCCGCGCCTCGATGGGCAGTCGCCCCTTGGAGATCTTGCGACGGGTCGGACGTTCGATCGGGTGCTGCGTCAGCCGCGGCTGCGGCGCCGGCTGCTGGATCGGCACCGGCAGGGCGGGCGCTGCCGCCTTCGACCCCTTGCGACCGACCGGTGGCGTCGCAGACGCGGGCTGTGGCGCGTCCTCGGGCGGCATCTGCGGATGAGACTTGCCCTTCAGCGGCACCGCCGAGCGGGCGACGCTCGCCCACAGGCGCGCGTCCTCGACGCTGAGCGTGCGATGACGGCGCTTCATCGGGCGAGGCGTGCCGCCAGCGCCGGCGGCACGAGAATGGTGAAGTCGGCAGCATGGCGGATTCGCCCAGCGATCCGGCCGGCCGCGTCGCCCGAGCCGACGAAGATGTCGGCGCGGGCCGGGCCAAGAATGGCCGAGCCGGTGTCCTGCGCCACCATCAGGCGGCGGAACGGTGCGCCCTCGACGACAAGATCCGGCGCCGCGATGAAATAGGGCACGCCGAAGGTCGCCAGTTCGCGGTCGACGGCGATGGAGGCCAGCGGCGTCAGCGCCACCTTGGCGGCACCGACGGGACCCAGCTCGGGGTCCTCCACCGGCGTCTCACGGAAGAAGATGAAGGAGCGGTTGCGGTCGAAGAGGCTGCGCACGCGGTCCGGATGCGCGGCCAGCCACGCCCGGATGCCGTCCATGTCGGCTTCGGCGAGGGTCAGCTCGCCCTCATCCACCAGGATGCGACCGATCGCGGTGAAGCGGTGCCCGGTCTTGGCGGCATAGCCGACTCGGACCTGCCGGCCATCCTCATAGGCGAGGCGCGCCGAGCCCTGGATGTGGATGAAGAACGCGTCGACCGGATCGGCCAGCCAGGCGATCTCAAGGCCCATGCCGTCCAGCGCGCCCGCCTCGATGGCGGCGCGGTCGGCATATTCCTCCAGAAGACCGCAGGGCTTTCGGCGGGCGAAGCGGAAATAGGGATCGAGACCGGGGGGCCGCGAGACGTCGTCGATCTTCAACAGATCCGGCGGCGGCGCATACAGGGGAAAGCGGTAGCGCTCGGTGCGCACCGGCGAGCCGGCGACGACGGGCTCGTAATAGCCGGTGACGAAGCCGGACAGCGCCGTGTCGGCGTCGTCGGGACGGATACGAAGCGGCTCGAAATGGCGTTCGAAGAAGGTGCGGGCCTCCGACTGGCCCGGCGCACCGACCGGCTTCAGCGCGGCGCGGGCGGCCTCGGCAAAGGCCTCGGCGTCGATCCCGAGCGAACCGGTGGGAAAGCTGCCCTGTTCGAGCCGGGCGGCACTGGCGCGAAAGGCCGACAGCGCTAATGCATGATCAGCGCCGTCCCAGCCTTCCAGATCGGACCATTGCCGGCGAACGAATGCCGTCATCGTCGCCGCTCCGGCTCACGCGTCTTCGGACTCTGTCCCGGCCAGCTTCCAGTTCGGATCGCGCGAGCGCGTGTCGCGGGCGAAGGTCCACACGTCCTTGACCTCGACCACCGTTTCCGGATCGCCATCGACCACGGTGTCGTCGGGCTTGACGACGGCCGAGATGATCTGCGCGACGATGCGCACGGTGACCATCGCCTCACGGTCCTTCTGCTCGGCGGAGACGATGGTGGCATCGTCGATACCGACGAAGGAGAACTGCATGCGCTCTTCGCGCTGCTCGCGCTCGCTGATCGCCTGCTCGAAGCCCTGGTAGACATCCGGCGACAGGAGGTTCTTCAGGAGCTTGCGGTCGCCATCGGCAAAGCCGGTCACGATCATTTCATAGGCGACCTTGGCGCCGTCCAGGAATTCCTTCGGGTCGAAGGAAGGATCGGCGTCGCGGATCCGGCGCAGCTCGGCATTGACCGGCGTGCCCGGCTTGGCGACCTTGTCGATCGCCTCGTAGGGCGTGGCCGCCGGGGCCGCCTCGCCTTCGATCTCGGTGCCGCCGCGGCGGTTGGGCAGCGTCACGACATTGTCGTTGCGCGCCGCGTCGTCGCGCGGTGCATCCCGGCGCGAATAGGGGTCGAAGGGCGGGCGCTCGCTGCCCGTACGCTTGCCCAGAACGCTTCGCAGCTGAAACAGGACGATCGCCGCAACAATGATAAAGAAGATCGTCCCAAAACTCATTGCGCGTCGTCACCCCTAATGGCCGGTCAAGTCATTCGCCGTCATATAGAGACGAGGGGCGGCGCATTCAAATTTGTTTCCGCAGTTCCTATGTCCCGAGGCGGCGGCCAAACCGCACATGTCCGGCTAGGGGCCCGCAAAGGCGGGTTTCGGCCATCGAACGGCCGCGCAAGGAGAAGACGGACCATGCCCTTCGCCCTGATACCCTTTCTGCTGCTCGCCATCCCGATCCTGGAGATCGCGGTGTTCATCCTGGTGGGCAACGCCATCGGCCTGTGGCCGACGCTGGGTCTCGTCATCCTGACTGCCGTGATCGGCTCGATCCTGCTGAAACAGCAGGGCATCTCGACGTTGGCCCGCATCCAGGCGGAAATCGGCGCAGGTCGGGTGCCGGGACGCGATCTCGTCAGCGGCGTGATGATCGCCATGGCCGGCGTCCTGCTGCTGACCCCGGGCCTCGTCACCGACGCGCTCGGCTTCCTCCTGTTCGTGCCGGGCGTCCGCTCGCGTATCTTCGACTTCCTGAAGTCCCGCGTCGTCGTCGTCGGCCAGAACAGCTTTCAGTCCGGCATGGGCGGGCAGCCGCGCCGCGAACCGCCTTACTCGGCGGGTCCCGACGTCGTCGATCTGTCAGGCGAGGAATTTCGCCGCGGGCCCGATCCGGCGTCGCCCTGGCACGAGCCGGAGGATGGCGACGGCGAGACCAACGGCCGCCGCCTGCATTGAGCGGGTGGCGCCGATGCCGGGCCGCTTGTGCCCGGCCGCGGATCGTCTTGTTCTGATGCCCCCCGCGTGATAGCGCTCGCCCCCGTGTTTTTCCTGCCGGACGGACCGTCGGCCCCTCCGGCTCTTCACCCGGCACGAGCGCGCGAACAGGCGCCGGCCCTGCCGGGTCATCAGCGATACGGGAGCAGACCATGTCCGAGACCAACGATCTGAATGCGACGAATGGCGGCAATGGCGCCGGCGGCGACGAGAACGCCAACCCGCCCCGCATCAACATCCTGACGCAGTATATTCGCGACCTCTCCTTCGAGAGCCCGAATGCACCGGGCGTCCTGCGCGGCCAGACCAAGGCGCCGAACATCAATATCGGCGTCAATGTCGGTGCCAACCCGATCCAGGGTTCGGACGGCGATTACGACGTGCGCCTGACGCTGAACGCCAAGGCCGGCGAAGGCGAAGAGATGATGTTCGCCGTCGAGCTGGAATATGGCGGCGTCTTCAAGCTGCAGAACTTCCCGCAGGAGCATCTCCTGCCGGTGCTGTTCATCGAGTGCCCGCGCCTGCTGTTCCCCTTCGCGCGCCAGGTGATGGCCGACATCACCCGCAATGGCGGCTTCCCGCCGCTGATGATCGACCCGATCGACTTCGCCCAGCTGTTCCAGCAGCGCATGGCCGAAGAGCGCGCCCGCCAGCAGGTTCAGCCGAGCTAAGCTGCGGTTTCAGAACGCAAGACAGCGCCGGCAGCCCATCGGGTTTGCCGGCGTTTTTCATGGCAGAGCACTCTTGGGAACGCGGCCGGGGTCAGCTCGCGGACGCCTCGGCCTCCGGCCGCTCCAGATAGTTCCACCAGATCGCCTCGTCGCCAAGGGTGGAGACGAAGGCACGGTGCCGGGCGATCTCGTCCTGCGACAGGCGCGGCGGCAACGGCACCGGCCGCGGCGCGATCCGCCAGACATTGCCGTCGGCATCCTCGTGGGCATCTTCCTCGACCGCCAGACCCAGTGCTGCCTGTCGGCCGCCGATCAGTTCGATATAGACTTCCGCCAGAAGCTCGGAATCGAGCAGGGCGCCATGCTTGTCGCGGCGCGACGTGTCGACCGAAAAGCGCGAGCAGAGCGCGTCGAGCGTTGCCGGCGCCATGGGGAACTTGCGCCGCGCCATGGGCAGGGTGTCGATCACGACGCTCGGATCGATCGGCGGCTGGTCGATGCGCTTCAGTTCGGCATTGAGGAAGCGCACGTCGAAGGCGGCGTTGTGGGCGATCAGCTTGGCGCCGGAGAAGAACTCCAGGAACTCGTCCGCGATCTCGGAGAACAGCGGCTTGTCGGCCAGGAAGTCGTCGGAAATGCCGTGCACGTCGAAGGCGGCCGGATCGACCTTGCGGCCGGCCGGACGGATGAAGGCGTGGTAGTTCTTGCCGGTCGGAATGTGGTTCCACAATTCCACCCCGCCGATCTCGATGACCCGCTCGACATCCGGATCGAGGCCGGTGGTTTCGGTATCGAAGACGATTTCGCGCATGAAGGCTCCCGCTGACCGCCCCTTTTCCGTGACCGAAAGAGCCGAGACAAGAGCTCACCGGCATCCGTTCGAAGTATCCCCGAGCTTCGCTCCATGTTCACGTTTCGTTCTTACTGCGCGAAGTCTATGCTAAACGGGCTGGGGCGATCCTCGGCACCGGCCTGCGCGCTAACCGGCCCCCCTCGCAAGACCCGCGCAAGTCGCAGCGTCTTACCGTCAGTTGCGAAATGCAATCAGGGGAGAACGGGCATTGGATGTGGCAGTCAGTCTGCATGCGGTCATTTTCGGGGTCGTCGCCTCGCTCGCGCTCCTCTGCGGTCTGATCTATCTGGGCCTGCGCGGTCAGTCGGCGCTGGTGTGGCTTGCCGCTGGCCTCGCCTGCGGTGCCGTTGAAACCGTCGTCCTGGGGATCGATGGCGGCTCGATTGCCGCCATGGCGGCGGTGACAATGCTGATCCCGGCCGCCTATTCCTGTGTTACCCAATCGGTCCGGCGGGCGCTCGGACTTCGCCTGTCGCCCCGGCTCCTGTGGATGGCGATCGCCGGCCTGACGGCGATGTCGCTGCTGCTCCTCGCCAGAAATGCCGCCCCGATCCTTCAGACCCTGCCCTTCCAGTTCGCGGCACTGCTGGCGCTGGGCGACGCGATCCTCTGCCTCTGGCGCCTCAAGGGCCGCGGCGTCGTCGAGACCGGCCTTCTGGTCGCCCTTGCGGGGATGGCTGCCCTCTTGATCGTGCGGATGCCGCTGTTCCCGCTGCTCTTCGAGGGAACGACGCCGGTCGCGAATATCGCCCAGAGCGATCTGGAGCGGGCACTGATGCTGGTCTCCGGGCTGCTGGCCCCTGCCGCGGTGCTGCTCATCACCGCCCGCATCGTCAGCAATGTGATCCGGCGCTATCGCATCCGCAGCGAGCGAGACGACCTCACCGATCTCCTGAACCGGGCCGCCTTCGAGCGCGTGGCCACCCAGGCCGCCCCTGCTGGCGCCGCGATCATCGTCTGCGACATCGATCACTTCAAGACGGTCAACGACCGCTACGGCCATCCGGTCGGCGATCGCGTCATCCAGGGATTTGCCGAGATCCTCTCGCGGACCGAGGGAACGGCCGGCCGGCTGGGCGGCGAGGAATTCGCGCTGCTGCTGCCCGGCGCGACCCTCGACGCCGCGGCTGGCAGGGCCGAGGCGATCCGGCTGGCCTTCCACGCCTGGCGGGACCCCGCCCTCGAGGCTGGGCACGCTCTCAGCGCAAGTTTCGGGGTGGCAATGCTGCAGGGCGGCGAACCGGCGCAGGATGCCATCGCGCGGGCGGATGATGCGCTCTACCGGGCCAAGCGCGAGGGGCGCAACCGTGTGGCTGTCCATGAAGCGGCCGCAAAGCCGGCCCGTCTCGTCGCGGCTGCCTGACAGAGCGGCGACCGCCAACGGCGTCAGCCGGCGGCGTGGCGCATGATGATGGCCGTCACGGCGAGGCGCGCGGCCTCCATGCCGTTGCCGGTGTCGATGACATAGTCGGCGCGTTCGCGCTTGTCGGCGTCAGGCATCTGGCGGGCCATCAGCGCCGCGAACTTCGCCTCGCTCATGTCCGGGCGGGCGAGCACGCGCTCACGCTGGATCTCCGGGCTGGCGGTCACGACCAACGTCTTGTCGCACCGCTTGTCGGCGCCGGTTTCGAACAGCAGCGGAATGTCGAGGACCGCCAGCGCCGCGCCGGACTGGCGGGCGCCGTCGAGGAAGGCACGTTCCTCTTCGCCGACCAGCGGATGGACAATCGCCTCCAGACGGCGCATCGCCTCCGGATCGTTGACGACTTTTGCCGACAGCGCCTTGCGATCGACCACCCCGTCGACGACGGTGCCGGGAAAGGCGGCCTCGATCAAAGGTGCGGCGCGTCCGGCATAGAGGCGGTGGACGGCGGCATCGGCGTCGTGAACAGGCACGCCCTGTTCCGCGAACATCGCCGCGGTCGTGGATTTGCCCATGCCGATGGAGCCGGTGAGGCCGAGCACGATCATCGGCAGCACCAGAAGTGCGCTAAACCGCATGTCGCTCGATGTGTATGAATCGCAGAATTTCTGCTCATACGCCGTTTTCGATGTCGGTGACGATCTGGGCGCGCAGGGTCTCGGAGACCTCGGGCCGCTGGCCGAACCAGCGTTCGAAACCCGGCACCGCCTGATGCAGCAGCATGCCGAGACCGTCGCAATGGCGCAACCCCCGCTCCGCCGCGGCGGCGAGAATCGGAGTCATCAGAGGCACATAGACGATATCGGTCACGAGGGCACCGTCGCGGAGCGCCGAGAGATCCGGCAGTCGCGGCTCGAACCAGTCGGGCGTCTCGTCGTCCGGATCGGCCGCCGGGATCGGCACCGTATTGACCAGAAGGTCGGCGGCGGCGAGCTGCATCGTGCGTTCGGACTCGGCATGGGCGGAGACGCGCGGGCCGAAGCGTGCGGCGAGGTCCTCGGCCCGCTCGATGGTGCGGTTGACGACCCGCACCTGTTTCACGCCGCGCTTCAGAAGCGCGAAGATCACGGCGCGGGAGGCGCCGCCCGCCCCCAGCACGGTGGCGACCTCCGCGTCGGCCCAGCCCGGGAGCCTTTCGTCGAGATTGGCCGCGAAGCCGTAAGCGTCGGTGTTGCCGCCGACCATGCGACCGGACTTTTCGAACCAGATCGTGTTGACCGCGCCGATCGCCTCGGCCGCGGCGTCGCGGCGCGACACCGCTTCCAGCGCCGCCAGCTTGTGGGGAATGGTGACGTTACCGCCGACATAGCCCTGGCGGCGCAGCGTCTTGAGGAATTCGCCGATCTCCTCGGGCGGCACCCCCACCCGCTCGTAGGAACCGGGCAAGCCGAATTCCTTCAGCCAGCTGCGATGGATGGCCGGCGAGCGGGAATGCCAGACCGGCCAGCCGGTGACGAAGGCACGCGGGCCCTCGGTCCTGGCGGGCGTCACGTTCGGATCGAAGATCGAGCCTTCGCCGCGCGGGCGCTCGGCGCCGCTGACATAGGGTTTCGGCGTCCAGTCCGCATCAGCCATCGATTTCGCCGCGCTCCCGCAATTCCTTCAACAAGGGCAACAGCGGCAAGCCGATGATGGTGAAATAGTCACCCTCGATCCGCTCCATCAGCTGGATGCCTTCCTTCTCGATCTGGTAGCCGCCGACGCTGGTGGTCGCCTTGCGGCCGGCTTGGGCGAGATAACGTCCGACGAAACCGGGATCGAGCGCGCGCAGAGTGATCGTCGCCGTGGCGACGTGCCTCCAGGTGACCTTGCCGGCCTCCACCAGCACCACGGCGCTGTTGAGCTGATGGGTACGGCCGGACAGTTTCAGAAGCGTGCGCCGCGCCTCTTCCATATTGGCCGGCTTGTGCAGCACCTCGTCGCCCAGCGACAGCGTCTGGTCCGCCCCGATGACGATCTCGTTCGGATGGCGCTCCGACACGTCCGTTGCCTTGGCCTCGGCGAGGATCGCCGCGACATCCTCCGGCCCGACACCGGATTCCAGGAGCGGCGCCTCGATGGCGCGCTCGTCGAGATCGCTGGATTCGGCGGTGAAATCGATGCCGGCGTTCTTCAGAAGCTCGCGGCGGTGGACGCTGCTCGAGGCGAGCACGATGCCCTTGGACATGTGAATCCCATTGTACCGGTTTCGTCACGTACGGCCCGACTGATAGCCGCTGACCGGCAGAATTGCCATGGAGGGCGCCGGACTCGATTCTCCCCAGCGGCACAAGGGCGAAGCCGATTCCCTCCCGGGATTCTTCGCAGCCTGTGGGTTGTGCGGGAGTAGTCGATGGGTTGGAGGCGTCGTCCGTCAGGCCGGTGGCAAACCCCCGTCTTGTCCACAATCGGCGACAGGATCCGCTTGGGCATGGCCATTGCGGAAGACTGGGGACAAAAGCGATTCGTCCCGCGTCATCCCAAACTCATCCCCAGGCGGAAGGTCCATCGCCGCGGGGCGCAAGCTGCTGATAGACCGATCGGATCCGGCGATCGTCCCCGGGATTGTCCCCTGACGACACGATGCGGCATTCCGGCCTGTGGACGATCCTGCTAAGGGCTCCATCTAGGCGGGACCCTGTGAATTCCTGCAATCCACCGAGTCATAGAATCAAAAGACTCATCTGAAAGAAATCTTTCTTTTTTAATGGGAGCCCTGACCTGATGAAGACGCGCAAGCTTGTCCGTGTCCTGGAAGGCGAACGCATCTTCCCCCCTCCGGTGTGGTTGATGCGGCAGGCCGGTCGCTATCTCCCGGAATATCGGGCCACCCGTCAGACGGCCGGGGGCTTCCTCGAGCTCTGCTACAATCCCGACTTTGCGACGGAAGTGACGCTTCAGCCGATCCGACGCTTCGGATTCGACGCGGCGATCCTGTTCTCCGACATTCTCGTCATCCCCGATGCGCTCGATCGCGGCCTGCATTTCGTGCAGGGCGAGGGACCGAAGCTGACGCCGATCCGCCCCGACGAGATCGCTCGCCTCGATCCGAGCCGCGCCGACACGCATCTGGCACCGGTGATCGCGACGGTGGCGCGGCTGCGCAAGGAACTGCCCGAAGAGACGTCGCTGATCGGCTTCTGTGGCGCGCCCTGGACGGTGGCGACCTACATGATCGCCGGCCACGGCACCCCCGACCAGGCGCCGGCACGGCTGTTCGGCTATCGCCATCCCGACGAGATGGAGCAGCTTCTGTATCTCCTCGCCGAGATGGGTGCCGACTACCTGATCCGGCAGCTCCAGGCCGGTGCCGACTGCGTCCAGATCTTCGATTCCTGGGCGGGCGTGCTGGATGAGGCCTCCTTCGAGGCCTATGCGGTCAAGCCCGTTGCGCGGATGGTCGAGAAGGTCCGCGCCGCAGTGCCGGACGCCAAGATCATCGGCTTTGCCAAGGGCGCGGGTTCGCTGCTGAACGGCTATCGCCAGAAGACCGGCGTCAATGCGGTCGGTCTCGACTGGACGGTGCCGATGGACCAGGCGCGCGCGCTGCAGACCGAAGGCGCGATCCAGGGCAATCTCGATCCGCTGCGGCTGATTGCCGGCGGCAAGGCGCTGGACGAGGGTGTCGACCGGATACTGGAAGGGCTCGGCGACGGGCCGCTGATCTTCAATCTCGGCCATGGCATCACCCCGGATGCGCCGATCGCCCATGTCGAGGCGCTGTTGAAGCGCATCCGCGGCTAGGTTCCTCGCCGGGCAGCATGCGCCACGCGCCGGACTTGGAAGCCTGCGGGCTTCGGGTTATGTCGCGGGGCGCTCTGCCGCCGGTCTCTCGTCCCGGGCGTCATTCAGTGAAGGCGCGTTGCATCAGCCTCGAAGGATCGTTGCATGAAGAAGGCCATTATCGCCCTCGCCGTCATGGCCGCCGTGATCACCGCCGTGTTCTGGCTGGTGCCGGTGGAAGCCCTGTTGTGGATGAAGACGCTGCACATCCTGGCGGTGATCGCCTGGATGGCGGGCATGCTCTATCTGCCGCGGCTGTTCGTCTATCACGCGGACGCGGCGACCGGCACGCCCCAGTCCGAGACCTTCAAGATCATGGAGCGGCGGCTGCTCAAGGCGATCATCAACCCGGCGATGATCGTCACCTGGGTCGCCGGCCTCTGGCTGGCGGTGAAGGGCGGCTGGTTTTCCGGCGGCAATGGCTGGCTGCACGCCAAGATCGCCCTGGTGGTGCTGATGTCCGGCGCTCACGGCTATTTCTCGGCTTCGGTGCGCCGCTTCGCCAATGACGCCAACACCAAGCCGTCGCGGCATTGGCGGATCATGAACGAGGTGCCGACCGTCCTGTTGATCGTGATCGTCATCCTCGTCGTGGTGAAACCGTTCTGATCCCTGTCTTATGCTGTCACGCTGGACGCATTCTTCTCAACACCCGTGCGAAACGGGTCGTCGCAATCGTATCGCGTGCCGCGACGCCGACCGTGCCCCGAGGGATCGATGACTGAAACGCAGATGGACCGGGCAACGTGCCTCGTGGTGATGGGACCCGCTGGCGTCGGCAAGACGACCACTGCGGCGGGCCTCGCCGAAATGCTGGCCTGGCCCTATGCGGAGGCGGACGAGTTTCATCCCGCCTCCAATATCGCCAAGATGGAATCCGGCACGCCGCTCGACGACGCCGACCGGGCACCCTGGCTGGCGTCCATTCGCGACTGGATCAGCGCTGAGGCCCATGCCGGGCGGTCCACCGTCGTCACCTGTTCGGCCCTGAAGCGCAGCTATCGCGATCTTCTGCGCGAAGCCGATGCGCGTGTGCGCTTCGTCTGCCTGACCGCCACCCCCGATCTGGTCGGCCGGCGCATGGCGACTCGGCAGGGGCATTTCATGCCGGTGTCCCTGTTGAAATCGCAGTTCGACACGCTCGAGCCGCTGCAGGTCGACGAGGACGGCATCGTGGTGTCCGTCGATCTGCCGGCGGACGAGGTGGTGGCAACGGCGTTGCGGGCGCTGCGGCTGAAGCCGGCTCCAGGGGCAGGCTGATCCGCCGGCGCTGCCGCTGCCGCTGATCCGTTGCTGCGTCCGACACGGACCGCCTGCGGCAGGACCCTCGCCCGAACGCCCTCGCCGCGCCCAGCCACGTCGCCGAACGCCTTGCGCTGCCGGGATTGTCGGTCTATGTGTAGCGCCTACATCCCGCCTTTGGGCGATGCGCGACGTTTCCGCCGCGTCGATCCCCCGCCGCAGACCAGTTCGCGTTTCCGGCCCAGCGTTTTCCCATCTCCGCCTTGATTGTCTGGAAGAACTTTCCGGACGAACCCCGTAAAGAGCCTTTCCCGAATGAAACTTCAGGACCTGAAGAACAAGAGCGCGCCGGAACTGATCGCGTTCGCCGAAGAGAACGACGTCGAGAACGCTTCCGTGCTGCGCAAGCAGGAATTGCTGTTTGCAATTCTCAAGCAGCTTGCGGCGCAGGAAGTCGAGATCATCGGCGAAGGCGTCGTCGAGATCCTGCAGGACGGTTTCGCGTTCCTGCGCTCGCCCGAGGCGAACTATCTTCCCGGCCCCGACGACATCTATGTCTCGCCGTCGCAAATACGCAAGTTTCAGTTGAAGACCGGCGATACTGTCGAAGGACCGATCCGTAGTCCCAAGGAAGGCGAGCGTTACTTCGCTCTTCTGAAGGTCAACACGATCAACTTCGACAATCCGGAGAAGATTCGCTACAAGAGCCACTTCGACAACCTGACGCCGCTCTATCCCGACGAGCGGTTCAAGATGGAGCTCGACGAGCCCACCGGCAAAAAGGACATGTCGGCCCGGGTGATCGATCTGGTCGCGCCGCTCGGCAAGGGCCAGCGCGGCCTGATCGTCGCGCCGCCGCGCACCGGCAAGACGGTGCTGCTCCAGAACATCGCCCATTCAATCACGGCCAACCATCCCGAGTGCTACCTCATCGTTCTCCTGATCGACGAGCGGCCCGAGGAAGTCACCGACATGCAGCGCTCGGTGCGCGGCGAGGTGGTCTCCTCGACCTTCGATGAGCCCGCGCAACGCCACGTGGCCGTCGCCGAAATGGTCATCGAGAAGGCCAAGCGCCTGGTCGAGCACGGCCGCGACGTGGTCATTCTCCTCGATTCCATCACCCGTCTCGGCCGCGCCTACAACACGGTCGTTCCGTCCTCCGGCAAGGTGCTGACCGGCGGCGTCGACGCCAACGCCCTGCAGCGGCCGAAGCGCTTCTTCGGCGCGGCGCGCAATATCGAGGAAGGCGGCTCGCTGACCATCATCGCGACGGCGCTGATCGATACCGGCAGCCGCATGGACGAGGTCATCTTCGAGGAGTTCAAGGGCACCGGCAATTCGGAAATCGTGCTCGACCGCAAGGTCGCCGACAAGCGGATCTACCCGGCCATGGACATCCTCAAGTCCGGTACCCGCAAGGAGGATCTCCTGGTCCCGAAGGCGGATCTGCAGAAGATCTTCGTGCTGCGTCGTATCCTATCGCCGATGGGCACGACCGACGCGATCGAGTTCCTCAATGACAAGCTCAAGCAGACCAAGACCAATGCCGATTTCTTCGATCAGATGAACACTTGATCGAACGCCAAGGGCATGATTCACGTGAAACGGCGACCCCCAGCGGTCGCCGTTTTCGTATGGAGCGCGCGCCGGCACAGGAGCCACGAGAAGCCACTTGATTCCGCTCCGCGCCGGCCCGAAAACGGCAGGACGCATCGGGGGAGGATGAGAATGGGCGAGAAACCGGCAGCCGTGGCACGGGTCGAGGCAGCGGCAATCGACAAGGGACTGAAGATTTCCGTGGTCGAAACGCGCAGCTCTGCGCGCTCGGCCGAGGAGGCAGCCCAGGCGGTTGGCGCCAGTGTCGGCCAAATCGTCAAGTCGCTGGTCTTCCGCGGCAAGGACACCGGCAAGGCCTATCTGCTGCTGGTATCCGGCGCCAATCGCGTCGACGAGGCGCTGGCGGTCCAGACCATCGGCGAGGCCCTCGAGCGCCCCGACGCGGATTTCGTCCGCTCCGCAACGGGCTTTGCCATTGGCGGCGTTTCGCCGCTCGGTGCTACGGCGGACCTCTCCATCTATATGGACGAGGACCTCTTTCAGCATGCCACCGTCTGGGCCGCGGCCGGTACGCCGAAGCATGTCTTCGAAGTCGTGCCGCTGCAATTGCGCAGCGCGACCGGCGCGGTGATCTGTCGGGTTGCCTGAGGCCCATACCCAGCCCCGGCGTCGTGTTGAACCCGCTGTTATCCTGAATCGAGCCCATCGAGGCCCCGCTTGACCCATAGCGACACCATCGCGGCCCTCTCCTCCGGCACACTGCCCGCAGGCGTCGCCGTCGTGCGCGTCAGCGGTCCGGCTGCACGAGAGGTCATGGAGCGCCTGGCGGGATCTGTGCCACCGGAGCGGCGCGCCAGCCTGCGCCGCTTCCGCGATGCCGCCGACCGGACGATCGACCGGGGCATCGCGCTGTTTTTTCCGGGGCCGGGAAGCGTCACTGGCGAGGATCTGGCGGAATTCCACCTCCATGGGGGCCGCGCCGTCGTGGCGGCCTTCCTGGAGGCGGCGACAAGCATTGCCGGCGTGCGCCTCGCCGTGGCAGGCGAGTTCACCCGGCGCGGCTTCGAGAACGGCCGGATCGACCTGACCGAAGCCGAAGGCCTTGCCGACCTTCTGGCGGCCAGCACCGAGGCCCAGCACCGCATGGCCGTTGCCCAGGCCGGCGGCGCCCTGCGGGCCCTCTACGAGGGCTGGATGCGCGATCTTACCAATGCCCGGGCGATGATCGAGGCGTCCTTCGACTTTGCCGACGAAGGCGATGTGGACGACGACGTCGCCAGCGGAATCGAACGCCAAGTCGCCGAGGTTGCCGACGCCATGCGGACGCATCTCGCCAAGGCCGATCGCGGCGAGATCCTGCGCGAAGGCTTCAAAGTGGCGATCGTCGGCGCGCCCAATGCCGGCAAGTCGAGCCTTCTGAATGCGCTGGCCGACCGGGAGGTCGCCATTGTCACGGAAATCCCCGGCACCACGCGGGACGTCATCGAGGCGACCCTCGACCTTGGCGGCATCCCCGTGCGCTTCTCGGACACCGCCGGCATTCGCGAGACGGCCGACAGGATCGAGGCGATGGGCATCGAGCGGGCGCGCGCGGTGATGGATGAGGCCGATCTCGTCCTGGCGCTGGTGGACCCGCATGCCGGCCCGACAACGCTGGAATGGCTGAGCGGGCTGCTGACTCACGTGAAACACCCGCTGCTGCTCGCCGGTCAGGAACCAGCACCGGAAGAGATGCCCGGAAATCAGCCCGCATCGTCCCGACCGATCCTCACCATCCGCACCAAGATCGATCAGGACGACGGCGCGCCACCGCACGACCCCGGCTGCGATCTCGCGATCTCCACTCGCACCGGTGAAGGGCTCGCTGACCTGGTCGACCGGATCGCGAATATCGCCGCGATAGCCGTGGGCGACCCCGACGATGTCGTCCCGGCCCGCACCCGTCACCGCGAACTGATCGGCGATGCGTTGCGGCTTTTGACCGAGTTCCAGGCCGCGCCCGACATGCCGGCGGAAGTCCGCGCTGAGACACTGCGCCGGACCAGCCACCGGCTTGGCGGGCTCACCGGGCAGGTCGGGGTCGAGGATCTGCTGGAGGTCATCTTTTCCGAGTTCTGCATCGGCAAGTGATTCACGTGGAACACCGGGTTAGTGTCACAAGTCGCACTGAACCCGGTTTCGTTACGTCGAAACGTCGCCCGGATTGACAGATCTGCACGACGCGGTCTTTACCATCGCCATGGAACACTCTTTCGATGTCGTCGTCATTGGCGGCGGTCATGCAGGCTGCGAAGCGGCCAGCGCGGCCGCGCGCGCCGGTGCCCCCACTGCTCTCGTCACCCACCGCTTCGACACGATCGGGGCGATGAGCTGCAATCCCGCCATTGGCGGGATCGGCAAAGGTCACCTCGTCCGCGAGATCGATGCGCTCGGCGGATTGATGGGCCAGGTCGCCGATGCTGCCGGCATCCAGTTTCGCCTGCTCAACCGCCGCAAGGGACCGGCCGTGCGCGGCCCGCGCACTCAGGCCGATCGCCGCCTCTATCGCGAGGCGATGCAGACCGCCATTCGCGCCCAGTCGGGCCTCGAGGTGATCGAGGGCGATGTCGCCGATCTGACCCTCGACGGCGCGAACCGCGTCACCGGGATCGTTCTCGGCGACGGCCGGACGATGAGCTGTCGCGCCGTGGTCCTGACGACCGGGACCTTTCTTTCCGGGCTGATCCATATCGGCGACCAGAAGATTCCCGCCGGTCGGATGGGCGAAGACCCCTCGACCGGCCTGTCGGGAACGCTTAGCCGTCTGGGCCTGACGCTCGGCCGTTTGAAGACCGGCACGCCGGCGCGGCTCGATGGCCGCACCATCGACTGGGCCGGTCTCGACCGCCAGGCGCCGGACGATGTGCCGGTGCCCTTCTCCTATCTGACGACGACTATCGCCAATCGGCAGATCGATTGCGGGATCACGCGGACGACGCCGGAAACCCACGCGATCATCCGGGACAATCTCGGGCGTTCGGCGCTGTATTCCGGGCAGATCGCCGGCAACGGTCCGCGCTACTGCCCGTCGATCGAGGACAAGATCGTCAAGTTCGGAGATCGCGACGGTCACCAGATCTTCCTGGAGCCGGAGGGTCTGGACGACGACACCATCTATCCGAATGGCCTGTCGACCTCGTTGCCGGAGGACGTGCAGACACTCTTCCTGCGGTCGATCCCAGGTCTTAAGCGGGTCGAACTGCGCAAGCCCGGCTATGCCATCGAATACGACCATGTCGATCCTCGCGAACTCGACCGCCGGCTGGCCGTGCGCCGCGCCGAAGGATTGTTCCTGGCCGGCCAGATCAATGGCACGACCGGCTATGAGGAAGCCGCCGCACAGGGCCTGATCGCCGGCCTGAATGCGGCCCTGCTGGCCGCCGGTAGCGAGGCCGTCACCATCGGCCGGGCCGATGCCTATATCGGCGTGATGATCGACGATCTCACCCGCACCGGCGTTTCGGAGCCCTATCGCATGTTCACGTCGCGGGCCGAGTTCCGGCTGTCGCTGCGTGCCGACAATGCCGACCGGCGGCTGACCCCGCTTGGGCTGTCGCTGGGCATCATCGATGCCGAACGCCGAACGGTGTTCGAGGCGAGCGAAGCCACGCTGGAAGCGGCGCGCACCCGGTTGGAAGCAGCGACCCTGACGCCGTCGGAAGCCCAGCGACATGGTCTTCCGGTCAATCTCGACGGGCGTCGCCGGTCGGCCTGGCAGCTCCTGTCCCAGACCGATGTCGATCTGGATCGGCTCGCCATGGTCTGGCCTGAGCTTACCGAATTTTCGGGTCCGATCCGGGAGCGGATCGAGATCGAGGCGGCCTACGACGTCTATCTCGACCGTCAGCGCAAGGATCAGGAGCGGCTGCGCCGGGACGAGAAGCGGGCCCTCCCCGCCGATCTGAACTATATGGCGATGGTCGGCCTTTCCAACGAACTGCGTCAGAAGCTGACGGACCGGCGCCCGGCGTCGATCGCCGAGGCCGAGGCCATCGACGGGATGACCCCCGCCGCACTGGCGATCATTCTGGTCGCGTTGCGCCGGGTGGAGATCTCCCATGCGGCGTGATCGCGATTCGGAGAAGCCGGCGAGGCCCTATGTTCGGCCAGCGAACAAGCCGAGGTCGACCCCGAAGCCGCGTCCGGCAGATGTGGCGGCGGCGCAGGAGCGCGGACGGGCGGAGTTTCTGTCCACACATAATGTTTCACGTGAAACGCTCGAGCGGCTTGACCGCTACGTTGCATTGCTGACCGAATGGCAGACCCGCATGAACCTCGTCGCGCCAGCGACGATCGGTGATGTCTGGTCCCGCCACATCGCCGATTCGCTGGCGCTCGAGCAGCTTCTGCCCGAAACGACGGTCTGCGTCGATCTGGGGTCAGGCGCGGGCCTGCCCGGACTGGTAATCGCCGCCGCGCGTCCCGGCCTCAGCGTCGATCTCGTCGAGGCCAACAGCAAGAAGATCGCATTCCTGCGGGCGGTCCAGCGCGATCTGGGGCTCGCCGGAACGGCCCATGCGGCGCGGATCGAGGATTGCGGCGCCGTGCTCGCCAAGGCAGATATCGTGACGGCCCGGGCGCTGGCGTCGCTGACGGAGCTCTTTGCCCTGGTCACGCCGCATATCCGCGCCGATACGCGCTGCTTCTTCCAGAAGGGGCGCAACCATGAACAGGAAATTAATGCGGCGACTGCCCATTGGCGATTCAGCATGATAAAGCATGAATCGAGCCTCGATGACGGATCTGTCGTCCTCGAGATCGACGAGATCGCGCCGCGCTGAGCGGCGGCAGCCCAGGCGGAGACGGGACCGGTCCTCTCCGGTCGGCAGCCGACACCGCTCGATGGCGGAGCGGGAGCGGATCGATGGATGCGATGAGCGGACAGCCGATGCGGATCATCACGATTGCAAATCAGAAGGGCGGGGTCGGCAAGACGACGACCGCCATCAACCTTGCGACGGCACTGGCCGCGATCGGCAAGCGTGCGCTGCTGATCGACCTCGATCCCCAGGGCAATGCCTCGACCGGGCTGGGCGTCGACCGCGACAATCGCGAAGTGTCGTCCTACGACGTCCTGACCGAGGCGTCGTCGATCACCGAGGCCGCCATGCCGACGGCGGTGCCCAATCTCAGCCTGATCCCGTCGACGCTGGACCTTCTCGGCCTCGAGATGGAGATCGCCGGTGCGACCGGTCGCGCCTACCGGCTGCGCGACGCGCTGCATTTTCACCAGGTCGAGACGCCGCAATTCGACTTCGTGCTGATCGACTGCCCGCCGTCGCTGAACCTCCTGACCATCAACGCCATGGCCGCGGCCGATTCCATCCTGGTGCCGCTGCAGTGCGAGTTCTTCGCCCTCGAAGGCCTCAGCCAGCTCCTGCAGACGGTCGAGCAGGTCCGGGATTCGCTGAACCCCACGCTCGACCTGCATGGCATCGTGCTGACCATGTATGACGGTCGCAACAATCTGGCCGCGCAGGTGGTGCGGGACGTGCGGTCTTATATGGGCGACCATGTCTACGAGACGATCATCCCGCGCAATGTGCGGGTTTCCGAAGCGCCGTCCTTCGGCAAGCCGGCGATCCTCTACGACATGAAATGTCCGGGCAGCCAGGCCTATATCCGGCTGGCCTCGGAGATCATCCAGCGCGAACGCGGGCTGCAGGCAGCATGAACAACTTCCGATATGGCGATCACGGAAGGACGGGCGGAGACCCCGATGCAACGGACGGGGATGGCGCGGGCGCGCCGAGGAACGGGGAGACCAAGATGAACGAAGACAAGTCGCGCCAGCGTCTCGGGCGTGGACTAGCCTCGCTGATCGGGGCCGGTGCATCGGCCCCTGCCCGTCCAGGCCAGGGCTTCGGTGCTCAGGCCGAGCAGCCGGCGCCGCCGGCCATCCCGGCCGAGCGCCATATTCCGATCGACGCGATTTCGCCGAATCCGAACAATCCGCGGCGCACCTTTCACGAGGCCGATCTCGACGATCTGACCGCGTCGGTGCGCAATCATGGCGTCGTGCAGCCGCTGCTGGTGCGGCCGCGGCCCGGCGTGCCGGACGGTTTCGAGATCGTCGCCGGCGAGCGCCGCTGGCGGGCGGCGCGTGCCGCGGGGCTCACCGAAGTTCCGGTTGTCATGCGCGAGATCGGCGACCGCCAGTCGCTGGAAATCGCCATCATCGAGAACGTCCAGCGCGCTGACCTCAACGCTGTCGAGGAAGCGCTGGGCTACGAGATGCTGATCAACGAGCATGGCTATACCCAGGCCGATCTCGCTGATGTGCTGGGCAAGAGCCGGAGCCATGTGGCGAATACGCTGCGGCTTCTGAAGCTGCCCGAGGAAGTCCGCACCATGGTGGCCAGCGGGACGCTGTCGCCCGGTGCGGCGCGTACGGTGGTCACGGCCGAGGATCCGGTGTCCGTGGCCAAGCAGATCGTCTCGCGCGGCCTCAGCGTGCGCGAGGCTGAGGAGCTGGCGCGCCAGCCCGCGGCGGGCGAGACCGCCAAACCCAAGAGGTCGTCCGGCGGCAAGAGCCAGCCGAAGGCCACACCGGCACCCGAGAAGGATTCCGACGCGCTCGCGCTGGAGCGGCTCCTGGCCGAGCTTCTGGGCATGCCGGTTGAGATCGACGTCAAGGGCGAAGGCGGGTCGATCCGGATCGAATATGCCGATCTGGAGCAGCTCGACGAGATCTGCGGCCTGCTTCAGACGCGGGTTCAGCGTGGGTCCGAGACGGCCCGTACGCGCGATTTGTAGCGAAGCCTGGACGCCACGTTTCACGTGAAACATCCCGCGGATGGCTGTTCAATACGCGGGTAAGACGCTGTCGCGGCTGGCTATTTCGCCGCGATGATCCGTGAGTCAGTGGCGCGTGCGCAGACGCGCAGCCTCGACGGCGACGTCGAGCAGGGTTTGCCGGGTGATGGTCAGGGCCAGCCCGCCTTCCTTGCGGCTGGCCAGGATATCGGCATCGATTCGCTGCAGGATCATGGTGATCGCATCGAGCGGCCAGGCCGAGAGGGCGACCTCCATGGCGTGCTTGCGCCGGAAATGTGGACGACGCCGTTCGAGCACCCGGCCGACAGGCTCGCCGCCCTTCTCGACCATCTCCCGCATGGTCTGCAATTGCTGGAAATAGCGCAAGAGCTGCTGGTGGAGCTGGAAGGTGGCGGTGCCGGCCGAGACCAGCCGGTCGATCAGATGCGGCAATCGCCGCACCTCGCCGCTGGCCGCGGCATCGATGGTCTCTTCCAGCGTATCCGCCGAGACGTCGCCGACGATGGCGCGCACGTCTTCTTCCGTTACTGACGACGTTCCCAGCGCGTAGAGGCAGAGCTTGCGGATCTCGCCGCGTGAGGCAATGCGGTTGGCGCCGAGGCGCGCACGCAATTCGTCCCGCGCCTCGCGGCCGATGGTCAGACCGCTCTCGCGCATCTCCTCGTCGATCATCTTGTCGATCGCCCGCCCCTCGTCCTGATAGCAGGGCAAGGCGATGGCGAACTTGCCGCGCTCGGCATTGGTCCGCAGGGCCGAGCTTTTCTTGAGGTCGCCGGCTTCGAGAATGACGATGGCGCCGTCGAGCTTCTTTGCGGAGAGCTCCGCCACGGCTTCGGCCAGGGACTTGCCGTTGCCCGCGCCGCGCACGCGGATGAGGCGGGTGCCGCCGAACATCGAGACGGTTTGCGCCTCGTCGTAGAGGCGGCCGATGTCCTTCTCCAGCTCGTCTGCGGCCAGCGTCACGGCGGCGAAGGGATCGCTGCGGTCCACGCCGGAGAGCTCGGCAACCTTCTCGGAACGCTCGGAGACGAGGCCGGGATCGGGGCCGTAGAGGAGGATGACCGGATAGGAGAAGTCGGGCCGCGACAGGAAGGCCTCGACCTCGCCGGGTTTCTTCTGCGCCATGGAATGGTCCCTGTTGCGCCGGCGAGGGGCCGCCTGGACCGCCTGCCCTGCCGGCGTTTCGCTTGGGGACGTGTCTACACGCCGGCCTTGGTCAGCGCACGGGCGATTTCCAGCTCGATCTGTCCGGCGACGGCCTTGCCGGCCCGGTCGCGCGCGTCGATCACTGCCCGCTGGCTCTGGTAGAGCTGGCCGGTCCGGTCGAAGGGCACCGTCTCGGTACGCTTGCCGGTGGCCAGCACGGTGCCGTCGGAGTTCCGCGTCAGGGTGTAGCTGGCGCTCATGTAGTAGAGCGACGCCGCGGCCTGCCCGCCCGGCTCGACCGCGATGCCGATCTCGCTGCCGCTGCCACTGAGGGCGACGGTATAGAGCGGCTCACTCACCCGTGTGCCCTGGTTCAGCCGGAACAACAGGGCGTTGCGGACGATCTGGATGGTGCGATTGCCGGCTTCGGAGACGGCGATCCGGCCGCGCAGGGAGACGAGCTGCCCGTCCGGCGCCATGACATCGGTGGTCAGGCCGCCGGCATAGAGCGGCCGCCCGGTGCAGCCCGACAGGGCAAGGCCGCCGGCGAGGAGACAGAGCGCCGCGAGAGCGCGAGGCCGGCCCGCATCAAAGAACGACATTGACGATTCTCCCGGGGACGACCACGACGCGCTTCGGCGAATTGCCGGCCAACGCTGCCTGCACGACGTCGAGCGCCAGCGCCGCCTGTTCGATATCAGGTTTGCCGGCCGAAGCCGGTACGGTCAAGTCGCCGCGCTTCTTGCCGTTGATCTGGACCGGCATGGTGATGCTGTCGTCCTTCAGGAGCGCCGGGTCGACGTCCGGCCAGGGGGCGGCCGCGGCGAGGCCGTCCATGCCCAGGGTCGTCCAGCATTCCTCGGCCAGATGCGGCATCATCGGCGCGATCAGGCGCACCAGAATGGTCAGCGCTTCGCGGGCCGCGGCCTTCAGCGCCGGGTCGCTGTCGGCCGAGACACCGGAGACGGAGGCCGCCAGCGTGTTGACCAGTTCGTAGATGCGGGCGACGGCCTTGTTGAAGCCGAGGCGCTCGATGTCGTCGGCGACGCCGGCCGCGGCGCGGTGGGCGGCGCGGCGGATGGTCAGCACCGCCTCGTCCTCGCTCTGCGGGCTTGCATCGGCACCGGCAATGCGTGGTGCGGTCTCGGAGACGAGGCGCCACAGGCGCTGGACGAAGCGGTGGGCGCCCTCGACGCCGGCCTCGGTCCAGATCACGTCGCGGTCCGGCGGCGAATCCGACAGCATGAACCAGCGGGCCGTGTCGGCGCCGTAGGAGGCGATGATGTCGTCCGGATCGACGACGTTCTTCTTCGACTTCGACATCTTCTCGATGCCTCCGATCTCGATCGGGCTGCCAGTCGACAGGCGCGTCGCGGTGCGGGTCCCCTCGCCTTCGGCGATCGCCACGTCCACCGGGGCGACCCATTCGCGGCCGTCGCGATAGGTCTCGTGGACCACCATGCCCTGCGTGAACAGGCCCTTGAAGGGCTCGTCGAGCGCGACATGGCCGCATTCGCGCATCGCCCGTACGAAGAAACGCGAATAGAGCAGGTGCAGGATCGCGTGCTCGATGCCGCCGATATACTGGTCGACCGGCAGCCAGGCATTGGCGGCCTGCGGATCGGTCGGCTCATGCGCCTGCGGCGCCGTGAAACGGGCGAAATACCACGAGGAGTCGACGAAGGTGTCCATCGTGTCGGTCTCGCGCTTTGCCTTGCCGCCGCATTGGGGGCAGGTGGCGTCGCGCCAGGTCGGATGGCGGTCCAGCGGATTGCCGGGCTTTTCGAAATCGATGTCGTCCGGCAGCTTCACCGGCAGGTTCTCGCGGGCTTCCGGCACGACGCCGCAGGCCTCGCAATGCAGGACCGGGATCGGGCAGCCCCAATAGCGCTGGCGCGAAATGCCCCAGTCGCGCAGGCGGAAATTGACCTGGCGCTCGGCCTGGGGCCGGCCGTTCAGCGTGGTGGCCTCCAGCCGCTCGGCGACGGCATCGAAGGCGGCATCCGGCGACAGGCCGTCGAGGAAGTCCGAGCGGCAGATCGTGCCGTCACCGACATAGGCTTCGCTGCCGACGTCGAAGGTCTCGGCATCGGCGCCCTGCGGCAAGACGACGGCGCGCACCGGCAAATCGTATTTGCGGGCGAAGTCGAGATCGCGCTGATCATGGGCCGGGCAGCCGAAGACCGCGCCGGTGCCGTAATCCATCAGCACGAAATTGGCGACATAGACCGGCAGCTTCCATTCCGGGTCGAAGGGGTGGGTGACGGAGATCCCCGTCGGCATGCCCTTCTTCTCGGCCGTCTCCAGCGCTGCGGCGGAGGTGCCCTGGCGCCGGCATTCGGCGATGAAGGCCTGCAGCTCGGGATTGGCCTCGGCGGCCCTGGCGGCCAGCGGATGGTCGGCGGCGACGGCGACGAAGGAGGCGCCGAACAGCGTGTCGGGCCGCGTCGTGAACACGGTGACGTCGTCGAAACCCTCGGGTTTCGTCGCCGTGTCCAGCGCCCAGCGCACCAAAAGGCCCTCGGACTTGCCGATCCAGTTCTTCTGCATCAGCCGGACCTTCTCCGGCCAGCCCGGCAGATGGTCGAGGGCCGACAGCAGGTCGTCGGCGAAATCGGTGATGCGGAAGAACCACTGGGTCAGTTCGCGCTGCTCGACATCGGCGCCCGAACGCCAGCCCTTGCCGTCGATCACCTGCTCGTTGGCGAGGACGGTCATGTCGACCGGATCCCAGTTGACCTTGGACTTCTTGCGATAGGCCAGGCCCTTGGCCAGGAAGTCGAGGAACAGCATCTGCTGGCGATGGTAGTATTCGACGTCGCAGGTCGCGAATTCACGCGACCAGTCCAGCGACAGGCCCATCGACTTCAACTGGCCGCGCATGGTCGCGATGTTCTGGTAGGTCCATTCGCGCGGATGCACCTTGTTCTGCATCGCGGCGTTCTCGGCCGGCATGCCGAAGGCGTCCCAGCCCATCGGATGCAGCACGTTGAACCCCTTGGCCCGGCGGTAGCGCGCGACCACGTCGCCCATGGCATAATTGCGCACATGGCCCATATGGATGCGGCCCGAGGGATAGGGAAACATCTCGAGGACGTAGTACTTTTCGCCCGGCGCGTCGGTCTGGGTCTCGAACAGCTTCGCCTCGTTCCAGGCGGTCTGCCAGCGAGGTTCGGATGCGCGGGGATTGTAGCGTTCTGTGGTCATGCGGCCGATCGGGATGCTGGTCCCGCCGGATCTCGACCGGCAGGCGAATGGGGGATGCGGCTTGACTTACTCTGTTGTCCCGCCTGCGTTCAACATGACGGGACGGAAATTCCGCCGATTGCGGCGATAGTGATGCAGGTGCGGCGCTGACGGCCCACCGGAAGGAGACGGCATGAACGAAGCGCTGCTGGAGCGGCTGGAAACGGTGCGGCAGGCGATTGCGCAGGCCTCGCGGGAGGCAGGGCGCGCAGAGGACGCGGTGGCCCTCGTGGCGGTGTCCAAGACCCATGACGCCGAGACGATCCTGCCGGTGCTGGAAGCCGGCCAGCGGATCTTCGGCGAGAACAAGGTGCAGGAGGCCAAGGCCAAATGGCCGGCGCTGCGCGAACGCTTCCCGGACATCGAATTGCGGCTGATCGGGCCGCTGCAGTCGAACAAGGCCGGCGAGGCGGTGGCGCTGTTCGACGTGATCGAGAGCGTCGACCGCGAAAAGATCGCCAGGGAACTCGCCAAGGAGATGGCCAAGCAGGGCCGCCATCCCCGCCTCTATGTGCAGGTCAACACCGGCGAGGAAGACCAGAAGGCCGGGATCGCGCCGAGGGAGGCGGTCGCCTTCGTCGAACGCTGCCGCAGCGAGCATGGCCTGACGATCGAGGGGCTGATGTGCATTCCGCCGGCCGAGGAGAAGCCGGGGCCGCATTTCGCGCTGCTGGAAAAGATCGCGGCCGAGGCCGGGGTGGAGAAGCTGTCGATGGGCATGTCGGGCGACTACGAGATCGCTATCGGCTTCGGCGCCACCTCGGTGCGCGTCGGCTCGGCGATCTTCGGCGCCCGCGACTATGGCTGAGGTTCGGGGCGCCCTGCCCTCGCCGGCTGGGGTCCGCCAGGCGAACCGGCGAGCGGCGTTGTCGTAGCAGCCGCATGAAACCGCCGGCGGCTTCGCTCGTTACGGGCAGGATTGCCAAGGCCAGCGAAGGATCACGCCATGGGATTTTCCAACTTCAGCCCGCTCGGCGTGCTGATCGCCGCCCTCCTCGCATTTGCCTTCGGTTTCGGTTGGCACCGCGCTCTCGAGAAATCCTGGATGACGGCGAGCGGCTATGAGGGCCGGCCGGCGCTGAAGCCTGACCCGCTGGCGATCGTCTTCATCGCCGAACTGGTGATGGCCGGCGTCCTGGCGGGACTTATCGGCCATATCGGTCCTGTGAACGTCGGCAATGCGCTGATCACCGGTATTCTCGCCTGGGCCGGTTTCATTCTCACCGCGATGGTCGTGGATCACTCCTACGAAGCCCGGCCGCGCCGGCTAACCTATCTGAATGCCGGGCACTGGCTCGGTGTCCTGGTCATCATGAGCGTGACCATCGGCCTGTTCGGCTAGGGCGGTGCGCCGTGTGCCCTTGCCCCGCGAAAGTATGACAGCGGCGAACTGGACCCTTCCGGCGCTTTCACCCTAGATTGCCTCCAAATGCCGGACCTGTTCCGGCGATACTGCGGGAGGCGAAAGCATGAGCACGATCCACGTCAAGGACGAGTGGAAGGCGCGGGCGAAGCTGACGGACGATCAGTACCAGGACTGGTACCGCCGCAGCGTCGAGGAGCCGGACGGCTTCTGGGGCGAGCACGGCAAGCGCCTCGACTGGATCAAGCCCTATGAGCGGGTGAAGAACACCTCCTTCGCGCCCGGCAATATCGACATCCGCTGGTTCGAGGACGGCACGCTCAACGTCGCCGCCAATTGCATCGACCGGCATCTGGAAACCCGCGGCGACCAGACGGCCATCCTCTGGGAGGGGGACGACCCGGCCGATTCCAAGGCGATCACCTACCGGCAGCTCCACGAGGAGGTGTCGCGCATGGCCAATGTCCTGAAGGATCGCGGCGTCAAGAAGGGCGACCGGGTGACCATCTACATGCCGATGGTGCCCGAGGCAGCCTATGCCATGCTGGCCTGTGCCCGGATCGGCGCGATCCATTCGGTGGTGTTCGGCGGGTTCTCGCCGGACGCGCTGGGCGGCCGGATCGAGGGCGCGCAGTCTGACGTGCTGATCACCGCCGACGAGGGTCTGCGCGGTGGCCGCAAGGTGCCGCTGAAGAAGAATGCCGACCGGGCCTGCGAGATCGCCGAAAAGGCCGGCCAAACGGTGAAGACCATGCTGGTGATCCAGCGCACCGGCGGCGAGGTGGCTTGGCAGGACGGGCGCGACGTGTGGTGGCACGAGGCGCGCGAGGCGGTCTCCGCCGATTGCCCGCCAGCCGAGATGCAGGCCGAGGACCCGCTGTTCATCCTCTACACGTCGGGCTCGACCGGCAAGCCGAAGGGCGTGCTGCACACCTCGGGCGGCTATCTCGTCTACGCCTCGATGACCCACGAATACGTCTTCGACTACCATGACGGCGACGTCTATTGGTGCACGGCGGATGTCGGCTGGGTGACCGGCCACAGCTACATCGTCTACGGGCCGCTCGCCAACGGCGCGACGACGCTGATGTTCGAGGGCGTGCCCAACTACCCGGACGCCTCGCGCTTCTGGCAGGTGATCGACAAGCACAAGGTCAACATCTTCTACACCGCGCCGACGGCGATCCGCTCGCTGATGGGGGCCGGCGACGAGATGGTCACCAAGACCTCGCGCGCCAGCCTGAAGGTGCTGGGCACGGTCGGCGAGCCGATCAACCCGGAGGTCTGGAGCTGGTATTACCGGGTCGTGGGAGACGAGCGCTCGCCGGTGGTCGATACTTGGTGGCAGACCGAGACCGGCGGCATCCTGATCACGCCGCTGCCCGGCGCCACGGACCTGAAGCCGGGCTCGGCGACGCGGCCGTTCTTCGGCGTGCAGCCTCAGCTCGTCGACAATGTCGGCACGGTGCTGGACGGCGCCAATGACGGCAATCTGTGCATCACCGATTCCTGGCCCGGCCAGATGCGCACGGTCTATGGCGACCACGAGCGCTTCGAGCAGACCTATTTCTCGACCTATCCGAACAAGTACTTCACCGGCGACGGGGCGCGGCGCGACGCCGACGGCTATTGGTGGATCACCGGCCGCGTCGACGACGTGATCAATGTCTCCGGCCACCGCATGGGTACGGCCGAGGTGGAATCGGCGCTGGTCTCCCATGCCAAGGTCTCGGAAGCGGCGGTCGTCGGCTATCCGCACGACATCAAGGGGCAGGGCATCTACTGCTATGTAACGCTGATGGAGGGCGAGGAGCCGTCCGAGGCGCTGCAGAAGGAGCTCGTCGCTCATGTGCGCAACGAGATCGGCCCGATCGCCTCGCCGGACAAGATCCAGTTCGCGCCGGGCCTGCCGAAGACCCGCTCCGGCAAGATCATGCGCCGCATCCTGCGCAAGATCGCCGAGGACGATTTCGGCGCCCTGGGCGACACCTCGACGCTGGCCGATCCGGGCGTCGTCGACGACCTCGTCGAGCACCGCCAGAACCGCAAGGGCTGACTGCCAGGCCGGCCGGCAGCGATGCCGGCCGGCGCGCTGCGCCGTTTTGACTTAGCGTAAGGTCGTGATATGTTTCGTCAGGACAGAAGAACTGACTGCATCGATCGCGTATTCAATGAATTCATTCGTCGCGGGCGAACACTTATTCAGTGATTGTTTTGTCTGGCAGCCACAGATATCGGCATCATCGGCGTTCTGCGCAATCGATCCGTTGACCTTCTGATCCGAGGCCATTTGCTCGGAGACGACGGACATGACCCATATCATCAAGATGTTGCATGGTCGCGGAACGCGCGAGATGAGCGCCCGTTCGCTCCAGGCGCTGGACGGGCATGCCGATCCCGGCAAGTTCGGCCGGATGTTTCCCAAGCTCGAGCCGCTGATCATCGACGACGATCCGCTGTTCGAGCTCGCAACGACCATGAAGGACGCCGCGCCGACCGATACGGCCGGCGACAATCCCGACATTCCCGGCGGCTTCACCTATCTCGGCCAATTCGTCGATCACGACATCACCCTCGATCTGACGCCGCTGGACCAGCAGACTGCGGATCCGCTGGCCACCCAGAATTTCCGCACGCCGGCGCTCGATCTCGATTCCCTCTATGGGCCGGGACCGGCGCTTGCGCCCTTCATGTATCAGCGCGACCTGCGCGGCCGGCAGACCCCGAAGCTGCTGATCGGCAAGGCAACCGAGTCCTTCGATCCCGATGGCGGTAACATCGGGGAGCTGCCGAACGACCTGCCTCGAAACACGGTCGGCCGGGCGCTGATCGGCGACGAACGCAACGACGAGAACCTGCTGGTCGCCCAGACCCATCTGGCTTTCCTGAAATTCCACAATGCGATCGTCGACTGGCTCGGGCAGACAAGGCCGGGTCTCGATGGCGGCGAGACCTTCGAGGAGGCGCGGCGTCTGGCGCAATGGCACTACCAGTGGATCGTTCTCTACGATCTGGTGGAGCGCCTCACCGAAAAGGGACTGATCGACAAGATCCGCGAGCGGGGGCGGCGCTTCTACCGCTTCAAGACCCGGCCCTACATCCCGGCCGAGTTCGGAGCCGCCGCCTATCGTCTCGGGCACTCGATGGTGCGCGAGACCTACGACCACAATCGCGTCTTCCGCGACGGTGGCGTGGCGCCGGGAAGCCTCGGATTGCTGTTCACCTTCACCGGCAAATCCGGCGCGATCATCGGCGATCTCGCCGCCCAGGCCGATCCGGCCGATTTCCCCAATGCGCCGGGCGGTGCACAGGCCCATCTGCCGTCCAACTGGGTCATCGACTGGCGGCGGTTCTACGACTTCGGGACGGCGCCGGAGCCGAACTTCAAGGTCAACCAGACCCGCAGGCTCGATCCGTTCATCGTTCCGGCCCTGCATTCCCTGCCCGGGGAGCAAGGCCGGCATGCGCAACTGGCGTTCCGCAATCTCAAACGCGGGGTGCAGGTGCTTCTGCCGAGTGGGCAGGACATCGCCCGCGCGATGGGGGCCGACCTGCTGTCTCCGTCCGACATCGCGAACAGCGGGGACGATGGGGCCGCCGCCGCCGCGCACGGCATGCACAAGGCATCGCCGCTCTGGTACTACATCCTGAAGGAGGCGAGCGTCATGCATGACGGGCGTCGCCTCGGCCCCGTCGGCAGCACGATCATCGCCGAGACCTTCCTCGGCCTTGTCCATGGCGACCACGAATCCTTCATGTGGTTGCGGTCGAACTGGAAGCCGGAACTGCCGTCCGCCAATCCGGGCGAGTTCACGATGGTGGATCTTCTGAACTTCGTGGGAGACGTGAACCCGGTCGGCTGACCTCAGGCTTGCGCGAACCATGCTGCGGGGAGGCGGGGGCGAAAAACCCTCTTGCGCCCAAGGCGTTGGGTTCCCATACTTCTCATGTGTTCAACGAAGTGGAAGGAGGTGATCCAATGTCGAGTGATAATCTGAAGCCGGTTGGGTCTATGATTCTCGGTGGTTCGACGGAGCAGCCTCCTCGCTTCGCCTGAGAATTGCGGATGCCGTCATGCGGTCTTCGACGACCGCCGGCTGACGTTCATCACGGGGCCGCTTCCGAAAGGGAGCGGCCTTTTGATTGTCTGATGTCCGGTTGCGGCGAGGGGCATCGCCATTCGGTTTCGAGACCCGACGTCGCAACGCAAAAGGCCCGCACCAATCGGTACGGGCCTTCTGTCTATCTGCGGCTGTGCCGGACGGCCCGGCACAGCTTTATCCCTGGCGGATTACTGGGCCGCCGGAGCGTCGCCGGCCGGCGCCATCGTGCCATCGGCAGCAGCGCCGCCATCGGCTTCCGCCATGCCGTCATCGGCCTCTTCCGGCTCGTTGTAGGCCGGAGCCTGCTCGAGCTGCTCACGCGAGACATTGAGGACGATACGGTCCGGCAGATTGTCCTCGCCGACGACCGGGGTCACCGGTTCGGCCGACGCGTCGGTGCTGGCGGTCGACATGTTGGCGTCGCCCGTGCCCATGCCCGTGCCGCCGGCAGCCGGATCGGCCGCCATGCCGGTGCCACCCGTGGCCGGCGCCGCGGCGCTCGCCTGGGCGTTGGCCTCTTCCTCGGTCGGCAGACCCTCGGTCTTGCCCGGGCCGAATTCCAGCGCGCTCATCGACACGGCGACATCCTTTTCGCCGATGCCCAGGAAGCCGCCGACGCCGACCAGAACGGCCATCACGTCGCCTTCCTCGGAGACCAGCACGTCGGTGATCGAGCCGATGCTCTCGCCGGCCGTATCATAGACGTCCTTGCCGTCGAGATCGGTCACGCGCCAGGCGCCGGACGGCGGGACGGTCACGAAGGGGCCATCGGCACCGGCGCTGGCAGCAGCCATGTCGCCGGCGTCAGCCGGCTCTTCGGCTGCCATGTCGGCAGGCTCCTCGGTCGTCCCGGCCGGGCTCTCAGCCGTGTCGGTCGGCGCGTCGGTGGCCGACGGTGCGGTGTCGGTCTGGGCCGAGGCGTCGCCGGTCGGAGCAGCCGGGTCCATCGTGCTGCTCGGTGCCGCGGCGTCGGAGCTGTCCGACGGCATGGCGCTGTCGGTGGCGGCCGGCGGGGTGTCCGTCGGAGCCGCGGGCTGGGCGTCCTGCGCGAAAGCCGCGAAGGGCATGACGGCGCCGGCGAGAAGGGCGGTATAGAAGGACTTTTTCATCGTGCTTACTCCCGATTACAGATAGCCGCACAATGACCGGCTCCGACAGCTGGTTCCGCGAAAGACGCAAATAACCGCACTTTTTAGACTTGCGGCTTTTCTGTGGCGAAAAGCTCACGGGCTGTTACAGGCGGTAACGGCAGCGAGTTTGCTGCACCGCATGCAAGTGGGCGTGAGGCGTCTGCTTGCAGCTAACCCATTGATCCCTGAACCTTACGGACCATAAGGCCGCATCGGAGAGCAGCGATGCGGGGTGACAGCGAAGGGGGGAGTGTGGCGGTGGCGAAGGGATTTCGCCGCGTATCTATTGCCCTGGTTTCAGGCCGCCCATCCAAACGGAACCCATGCGCCGTGCCGCGGCGGAGATCCGGCGGGAGCATGGAAACCCCGCAGAGGTGCGACCGCTCGGCCGGAAGGCGGAGCTTTGCGAAAGCAAGCGCTGTGGGTGCCGGCCTAGTCGTAGAGGTCGCGACGGGTGGGCGGCAGCTCGGCCGGACCCTTGGCCCGCCGGGAGGCCAGCGTCTGGTAGATCAGAAGACCGCCGCGCTGGAAGCCGAGGGATACGCCGGCGAGATACAGAAGCCACAGCCGGGCGCGGGGTTCGCCGGCGATGCGGCTGGCCTCCGGCATCGCGGCGAGCAGGCGGTCGTGCCACAGGCGGCAGGTGCGGCCATAGTGCTCGCGCCAGTTCTCCACGTCGTGGACCTCGAAGCGGTGCGCCTCCAGAAGCTGCGCCGAATGGCCGACATGGTCGAGTTCGGCGCCGGGGAAGATGTAGCGGATGATCGCCGCATATTCCCGCGTCCCCTTGCGAAACTTGGCGTCGCTGGTCTTGGCCGGCCGGGTGATCGCGTGGTGCAGATAGAGCCCGTTCGGCCGCAGCAGCTTGCGCACCGCGGTCAGGTAGGTCGCGTGATTGTCCCAGCCGACATGCTCGAACATGCCGATCGAGGCGATCTTGTCGAAGCGCCCGTCGAGCTCCTCGAAAGGCTTCAGTTCGATCGTCACGCGGTCTTCGAGCCCCTTGGCGGCGATCCGCTCGCGAGCGAGGTCGTATTGGGCCTGGCTCAGGGTCACGCCATGGCCGGTGACGCCATAATGCTCGGCGGCATGGATCAGCAAGGCGCCCCAGCCGCAGCCGATGTCGAGGAAGCGCTCGCCCTGTTTGAGGCGCAACTTGCGGCAGATCATGTCCAGCTTGTCGTGCTGCGCCTTGTCGATGTCGTCGTGCCAGCCATCGAAATAGGCGCAGGAATACAGCATCCGCTCGTCGAGGAAGAGGCGGTAGAAATCGTTGGAGATGTCGTAGTGGAACTGGATCGCGGCCTTGGACGAGCCGCTGGCGCCGGCGCCCGTGCCGCTCTGGGGCGCCGACCGCGCCGCCTTTCGGCCGCGCCGCGCCAGCGTATAGAGGGCGGGCAGGGCGGTGGCGATGGCCAGCCGGTCGATCTTCTTCATTGCGTCCCGCGTCCGGATGTCGGAGCGCGCCGTCGCCACGTCGAAGATCGTGCCGTCCTCGACATCGATCGCCTTGGACATCCACAGTTCGACTGCCGTCACGATCCGCGGGCTGAGGGCGAGGCGGGCGATCGCCGCCGGATCGTTCAGCGCCAGGACCGGGCCATCGGCCGGGCCGATGCGTTCACCCGTCCACAGCCGCACGGCAATCTTTGGCTGGAACGCGGCGATCGCCTGACGGACGATGGCCTCGAGTCGCGCTTCCCCGGCTGTCATGGAGCATCCTGTTTCACGTGAAACGGTATCGTCGGCTGTACGGCACGCTGCTGCCGGGTGTTCAGGAGTATCGGACGCCAGGTCTGCGATGGGCAAGGGGCATTGGGAGATGCCGCCGTCGGCGTCTGCGCGCGGTCAGCCCTTACGCCGGCCGCCGGCGTCCACGGCGCTCAGATCGGCGGGGAGGGTGCCGTCGCACCAGTCGCGGCGCTTGCCGCCTTCGTAGCGGACCACGAGGCCCTCGCGCAGAAGGACGCGGCCGAGATCGGGCTGGCCGGGCACCGACAGCGTCGCCAGCACGCGCCCGAAATACTTGTCGCCGGAGATGCCGGTGAGGGTGACGTTGCCCGATCCGATCAGGGCGACCAGACGGTCTCTCGCGATTTCGGCGGCGGCCTTCTCGGCCTCGCAACGTCCGCGTTTCTCCGGTGCGTCGATCCCCTTCAGTCGCACCGCGACCTGAACCGCCTGCATCGGCCAAACGAAGGCCTCGACCTCGACCGTGTCGCCGTCGCGGACCTTCAGGACGCGTGCCTCGACCGGGCCGGCGATCGCCCGCGGATAGTCGTCGTCATCCGCGAGCGCGGCGCCGGCCGGGATGGCGAGCGACAGCGCGAAGATACAACTGCAGATGGTTCGACGGGAATGCGTCACGACAACGGCCAACGAATCGGAGACGGTTCCCGGACAATATTCCTATGCGGGTGAGAGATCAAGCGGCGACCCGGGGACCCGCCATATTGCGCATTCCTGACGCAGCGGAAGATCGGCGCAAGCTCGCGGTGCGGATGGTTAGGACGATGGGCCCACAATCATCGCGGGAAGCCGTTGCGCGCCGCAGGCACGGGCAGAATGACAGGCTGCAACGGGAACCGGCTTCAGAAGTCCGAGATCAGCCCGTTCTTCTCCCAGTCGCCATAACGGATCGGTTCGGGCCCCTTGGGTCCGTTGATCTCCCTGGCCTGGGATGCCGCCGCGTCCGCATCCGCCTGACGGCGGCGTTCCTCGGCTTCGGCGAGGGCACGGCGGGCGGCGGCCGGCAGCTCGCGCTCGGCCTGCGCGCCTTCGCCGGGCGTTGCCGTTGCCGGATCCCTTGCCTCGCTGTCGCTCATCGCTCGTCTGCCCCTTGCTGTGGTCGGTGCCATGTTGCGGTTCGTCGCCTTCAGATAAGGGCAGGGACGAAGCCTTGAAACCCTTGCCGGTGTCGCAGCCTGCCCGGGCCGCTGCAGCCGCGGTGGTTTCCCCGCAATATTGAAGCGGAACCCCGCAATCCCCATTTTCCCGGGCGATTGGCGCGGGTGGACCGCGCAGACTCCTTGGTGGTGGAACCTGCGATGAACATGATCAAGACGGCGATGCTCATCGCCTTCATGACCGCCCTCTTCATGGGGCTCGGCTTCATGATCGGCGGCCGCGCCGGCATGATGATCGCCTTCGTCTTCGCGGCCGGTATGAACCTGTTTTCCTACTGGAACTCCGACAAGATGGTGCTGAAGATGCACCATGCGCAGGAGGTCGACGCGCGCAGCGCGCCGGAATACTACCGCATCGTGGAAGGTCTGGCCGGACGGGCCGGCCTGCCGATGCCGAAGGTCTATGTCATCAACAACGCCCAGCCGAACGCCTTCGCCACAGGGCGCAATCCCGAGAATGCGGCGGTGGCGGCGACGACCGGGCTGCTGGAGCGCCTGACGCCCGAAGAGGTCGCCGCCGTCATGGCGCATGAGCTCGCCCATGTGCAGAACCGCGACACGCTGATCATGACGATCACCGCGACGCTGGCCGGTGCGATCTCGATGCTGGGCAATTTCGCCTTCTTCTTCGGCGGCAACCGCGACAACAACAATCCCCTCGGCTTCATCGGCGTGATCGCGGCGATCATCGTCGCGCCGCTGGCCGCGATGATCGTCCAGATGGCGATCAGCCGGACGCGAGAATATGCCGCCGACCGGCGGGGTGCGGAAATCTGTGGTAATCCGGGCTGGCTCGCCTCGGCGCTCGGCAAGATCGCCAGCGCAGCCGGGCGTACGGTGAACCAGGACGCCGAGCGCAATCCGGCGACGGCCCACATGTTCATCATCAATCCCCTGTCAGGCCAGCGCATGGACAATCTCTTCTCCACCCATCCGGACACCGCCAACCGGATCGCGGCACTGAAACAGATGGCGCTGGAGATGGGCGGTGGCGACGGCGGCTTCGTTGCTGCCGCGCCGCAGGCCGGGATCGACCGGACCCGTTCGGGCCCGTGGGGCAGGGGCGATCGCCCCTCCGCCGGCGGCCGCAAGCGGGGACCGTGGGGTTGAGCGCTGGATCGGACGGCCGCAAGACCCGCCGCGGCGGCAATTTCGATGCCTCCCGCTCGGCGCCGCGCAAGCGGCCCTTGCCGGGCAAGGCGCCCCGGCACAATGACGGGGCGGGCAACGGCCCGCGGATTTCCGACGGTGCCGACGGCTTCGTGCCCGATGGCTACTCGGCGAACGACCGCCCCGGCCTTGGCGCCCGCCTGGTGGCAACGAAGATGCTGTCGGCGATCGTCGATGCCCGCACCTCGGCGGACGGTCTTCTCGACGCGGCCGGCGGGCATCCCGGTTTCCGCGCGCTGGAAAGTCGCGACCAGGGGCTGGTCAAGGCGATCATTCTCTCGGCACTCAGGTTCCGCGGCACCATCAGCCGTGCCCTCGACGCCTGTCTCGACCGGCCGCTGCCACCCAATGCGGCGGCGCTGAAGCACATCCTGCATGTCGGCGCGACGCAGATCCTGTTCCTCGACGTGCCGGATTCGGCCGCTGTCGACCTTGCCGTCGCGGCGGCGAATGTGGATTCCCGCAGCCGTCGCTTCGCCGGCATGATCAACGCCGTGCTGCGCCGCCTGTCGCGGGAAAAGGACACCTTGCGCGAGGTCGCCACGGCGACGGAGAACATGCCAGACTGGCTGGCCGCACGCATGGTGGCGGCCTACGGACCCGAGCGCACCGAGGCGATCGCGCGGGCGCATCTGACGCCGGCCCCGCTCGACCTCACCGTCAAGCGCGATCCTGCGGGCTGGGCCGGGAAGCTTGGCGGCGTCGCCCTGCCGAACGGCACCGTGCGGCTCGGCAGCTTCGACGGGCCGGTGACGGCGCTCGAGGGCTTTGCCGAGGGCGAATGGTGGGTGCAGGACGCCGCTGCGGCGCTGCCGACGCAATTGTTCGGCGATCTGACGGGCAAGCGGGTCGCCGATCTCTGCGCCGCGCCGGGTGGCAAGACGGCGCAGCTGATCGCCGCCGGCGGCGCCGTGACCGCCCTCGACATCAATGCCAACCGGATGAAGCGGCTGAAGGCCAATCTGGCGCGCCTGTCGCTGGAGGCCGAGGCCGTGGTGGGCGACATCGCCGCCTTCGAACCGGCCGAACCCTTCGACGCCATTCTTCTCGACGCGCCGTGCTCGTCCACCGGCACGATCCGCCGGCATCCGGACGTGCCCTACACCAAGGACGGGGAGGAAATCGCAAAGCTGGCCGGCGTGCAGGCACGCCTGCTCGGCGAGGCGGTGCGGCTTCTGGCGCCGGGCGGCCGGCTGGTCTTCTCCAATTGCTCGCTGGATCCGGCCGAGGGCGAGGCGATCGTCGCGGCTCTCCTCGCCGATCGTTCGGACATCGTCCGCGATCCCGTGCAGCCGGGTGAGCTGCCGGGCATGGAGTTCGCGCTCACCCCGGAGGGCGATCTGCGCACGACGCCGGACATGATGGGCGGTGCCGCGGATGCAGCCGCGACCGGCGGGCTCGACGGCTTCTACGCCGCGCGGCTGAAGCGGATCTGAGCGGGCCGCGCCCGGCGAAAAGGGCGCGGTCCAGCTTTCGCCGCAAGTCTTAGCGAAGTTTTTACCACATTCGGAGAAAGTGATGGCTGTTGCGCTGACCCGCTGATCCTGCCCCAATGGGGTCGGAGACGGGTTTCGCGAAGGATATCAACCAGTCGAACGGGCGCGTTGCCCGCAGTGGGGTCCGGGAGTGACGACGAGCTTGGCAGGTCAACCGCTCCTCGCTGTCCTGACGCTACGTGAAGTGTGGCGCCGGGCGCGGCGGCGGCTGCGGACCGGTCCGCTGCACCGCTGGCGTTTCGCCGGTGGCCGCGCCGGCAAGCTTCTGGTCGTGCCGCCTTCCCTGCGCCATGGCGACCCGATGATCGCCGAGGCGATCTATGCCGGCCGTTTCTTCTTCGCCGGACAATTGCTCGAACCCGGCCGCACCTCGATCTTCCAGGCGACGCTGCCGTCGGAAGCCTATGCGGCCGAACTCCACGGTTTCGACTGGCTGCGCCACCATGCCGAGGCCGGTGACGCCCTGGCCGTGCAGAACGCCCGCACCCTCGTTGACGACTGGATCCGCCAGAAGGGCGGCACGCTGGCCGATCCCGCCTTCGAGCCCGCAGTGGCCGCACGCCGGATGATCGCCTGGCTGAGCCATGCCGACATGCTGCTGGCCGACGCCGATGCCGGCTTCCACAAGCGCTTTCTGCGCAGCCTGTCGTCGCAGGCCCGCTATCTGCGCTCCGTCGCCCAGGAGGCGCCCGAGGGCACGCCGCGGCTGCAGGTGCGCACGGCGCTCGCCTTCGTCTCGCTCTGCCTGCCGGCGGCCAGCGGTCGCATCAAGATCGCGGCACGGCATCTGGCCGAGGAACTCGACCGCCAGGTGTTTCCCGATGGCGGCCACATCTCGCGCGATCCGGCCGCGCCGGTGGCGATCCTTGCCGATCTGATCCCGCTGCGGCAGACCTATCTGCGCCAGGGCCAGGCGCTGCCCCGCGGCCTGTATTCGGCGATCGACCGGATGCTGCCGGCGGTGCGCTTCTTCCGCCATTCCGACGGTTCGCTGGCGCTGTTCAACGGTTCGGGCGCCTCCGACATCCATCTGATGACGGTGCTGCTGCGCTACGACGAGACGCTGGGCGAGCCGATCACCCATGCACGGCAGTCCGGCTACCACCGGCTGGCCGCCGGCTCGAGCGTCATCGTCGCCGATACCGGCTGCCCGCCGCCGGCGCTGGTCTCGCGCAATGCCCATGCCGGCACGCTCGGCTTCGAGCTCTCCTGCGAGGCGAACCGCATCGTGGTCAATTGCGGCCGCCCGCTGACCGCCGACGCCGAATGGCGCCGCCTGTCCCGCTCGACCGCCGCCCATTCGACGGTGACGCTCGACGATCGCTCCTCGTCGCATTTCGCCCGGTCCGAAAGCCTCGACCGGTTTCTCGGCACGCCGCTGGTGCCGGGGCCGACGGAGGTACTGTCGGGCGAACTCGGCGATCCGGTGCGCGGCTTCGAAGCCAACCACAACGGCTATGAGCGCCAGTCCGGCCTGCTGCATCGCCGTCAGGTGAGCCTTGCCGAGGATGGCTGGACGGTGGAAGGCCACGACAGCTTCCAGCGCAGCGCCACGGTTCGCACCGGCAGCGACGCCGGCAAGGCGACGGCCCGCTTCCACCTGCATCCTTCGGTCAGCGTCGAGTTGATCGGCGACGGCGTCCGGCTGGCGGTGCGCGGGCAGCGCTGGCTGTTCCGGGCCGATGCCCGGGTCGAGATCGAGGATTCGATCTTCTTCGCCGATGCCGGCGGTGCGCGGCGTACGCTGCAACTGGCCGTGCCCTTCGATGCCTACGATCCGGCCGGCATCGCCTGGCGCTTCGAGCGCGAAGCCTGACGGAACGGGCGGAGCCCGTTTCCCACCAAGGATTGGATGAGGGTGAGACCGGGCAGGCCGTCACGCCGCGCATGACGGGGCTGGATTGCGCCGGTCCGCTCCCCATCTGCCAGGCATGACCCGGATCGCACTTCTCTCGCTCTGCCTTGCGCTTCTTGCCGGTTGCGGCGGCATGAACCGCGCCGTCGGCGTCCTGCCGAACACTCTGGACGATCTGGAGGCGCGCTCGGCCGCGGCGCGCGACGCCCCTGACGACATGGTCAATCCCGGCACTGCGGCATCGCCTGCGCCGCGGCGATAGCGGCCCGGACCGCCGACCACCATTGTGGGAAGCGGCGCGGCTGACTATCAGGGGCGGACTCCCATCCGTGCCACGCAGGAAAAGCCGATGTCTCTCAAAGCCAATGCCACGCAGGCCCCCGATCGCGTGCGGGTTCGCCGCGCGCTGCTGTCGGTCTTCGACAAGACCGGCCTTGTCGATTTCGCCCGTGAACTGGCGTCGCTCGACGTCGAGCTGGTCTCCACCGGCGGCACCTACCGGGCGCTGAGCGAGGCCGGCCTGGCCGTGCGCGACGTCTCCGAGCTGACCGGCTTTCCCGAGATCATGGATGGCCGGGTGAAGACCCTGCATCCGGGCGTCCATGGCGGGCTGCTGGGCATTCGCGACGATGCCGAGCATGCCAAGGCCATGGAGACCCACGGCATTGCCGGCATCGATATGCTGGTGTCCAATCTCTATCCGTTCGAGGAGACGCTGGCCGGCGGCGCCGACACCGCGACGATCGTCGAGAATATCGACATCGGCGGACCGGCGATGATCCGCGCCGGGGCCAAGAACCATGGCTATGTCACCGTGGTGGTCGATCCGGCCGAATACGACACGGTGCTTCAGGCGCTGAAGTCCGCAAATAGCGAGACCGACTTCGCCCTGCGCCAGCGTCTGGCGGCTGCCGCCTATGCCCGCACTGCGGCCTATGATGCGGCGGTGTCGACATGGTTTGCCGGCGTAGTGGGCGATGAAATGCCCCAGCGCGTCAGCGTGTCGGGCTCGCTGTCGGAAGCGCTGCGCTACGGCGAGAACCCGCATCAGAGCGCCGGCTTCTACCGGACCGGCGAGAGCCGTGCCGGCGTCGCCACGGCGCGGCAACTGCAGGGCAAGGCGCTCTCCTACAACAACATCAACGACACCGACGCGGCCTTCGAGCTCGTCGGCGAGTTCGATCCGGCCCGTACCGCCGCGGTCGCCATCATCAAGCATGCCAACCCTTGCGGCGTGGCGGAGGGCTCCGACCTTCTCGATGCCTATCGGAAGGCGCTGGCCTGCGATCCGGTCTCGGCCTTCGGCGGCATCGTCGCGCTTAACCGCAAGCTCGACCGGGCGGCGGCGGAAGCGATCGTGCAGGTCTTCACCGAAGTGATCATCGCGCCGGCGGCCGACGAGGACGCCATCGCGATCGTCGCGGGCAAGAAGAATCTGCGCCTGCTCCTGACCGGCGGCCTGCCCGATCCGCGTGCCGCCGGGCGCACCGTCAAGTCGGTCGCCGGCGGCCTGCTCGTCCAGTCGCGCGATGCAGGCGTCGTCGACGATCTCGACCTGAAGGTGGTCACCCGGCGCGCGCCGAGCGAGGCCGAGCTGGCCGACCTGAAATTCGCCTTCCGGGTCGCCAAGCACGTCAAGTCCAACGCCATCGTCTATGCCCGTGACCTCGCCACGGTCGGCGTTGGCGCCGGCCAGATGAGCCGGGTAGATTCGGCCCGCATCGCGGCGCGCAAGGCCGAGGATGCCGCGGCTGCTGCCGGCCATGGCGAGCCGCTGACGCGCGGCGCGGTGGTTGCGTCCGACGCCTTTTTCCCCTTCGCCGACGGTCTGCTGTCGGCCGTCGCGGCGGGCGCCACCGCGGTCATCCAGCCGGGCGGTTCGATGCGCGACGACGAGGTCATCAAGGCCGCCGACGACAACGACATCGCCATGGTGATGACCGGCATGCGCCACTTCCGGCACTAGGCCGGTGCCGGCCGGCCTATGCGGCCGGCTGGCGCTCCCTGTCGGGATCCTGGCCCCTGCCGACCGCGCGGGGGCCCGGCGTTCCCAGAAGGATCGCCAGCCCGACGACGAAGAACAGGATCAGCGCCGACATGCCGATGCGCGACGCGGTCGCCGGGTCGGTCAGGCCCGCGGCGACCGCGGTGAAGGCCGCGACGGCCGCCGTGCCGAGGAAGGATGTCGCCCGGCCGGTGAGGGCATAGAAGCCGAAATAGCGGCCGGCCTCGTCGGCGGTGACCGATTGCGCCAGCCATGAGCGCGACGAGGCCTGGACCGGGCCGAAGGCGAGCCCGATCAGCAGGCCGAAGACGATGTAGCTCTTCTCCGCCGGGGTGGCGAAGAGCCCTGTCGCCTCGGATGGTGCGAAGGTCAAAAGGCCGAACAGGGTGGAATCCGGCGCCGTCGAGATGATCCCGATCGTCGCCGTCATCAGGCAGAGGATCGAGGCGACGATGACCGCCTTGGAGCCCAGCCGCGCGTCGAGAACGCTGGCGCCGACGCAGCCGAGAATGGCGGTGACGTTGAGAATGACGCCGAACAGGCCGCTCTCGGTGATCGACCATCCGAACATGCCGGCGGCGAAGGCGCCGCCAAGCACCAGCAGCGCATTGACGCCGTCCTGGTAGATCATCCGCGCGATCAGAAAGCGGAACAGCGTGCCGCGCACCCGGATCTCGCGATAGGTCGCCTTCAGGTCCTTCAGCCCGTCCCGTGCGGCGACGCGGATCGGCTCGGCCTTCTTGCGGTCCGGCGTCAGCAGGAACATTGGCAGGACGAAGACGAGGTACCAGAGGGCCGAGAGCGGGCCGGTCGCCCGTGCGCCTTCGCCCTCGGCCGGGTCGAGGCCGAACCAGGGCTCGAGGCCGAGCAGGGTCAGGCCGGTCTGGGGCGATCCCGCCAGGAAGGCGAGGGTGACGAACAGGAAGACGATCCCGCCGACATAGCCGAGACCCCAGGCGAGGTTCGAGACGCGCCCGATGGAATCGCGATGGACAAGGCGGGGGATCATGGCGTCGTTGAAGACGATGGAGAATTCCGCCGCCACCATGGCGAAGACGATGAGCGCGGCAGCAAAGATCAGCGGCGTGCCGGGCACGGCGAACCACAAGAGCAGCAGCGCCGTGATCTTCACGACGGCGAAGCTGGCGATCCACGGCTTGCGGGGCCCGGCCCGGTCGGCGATCGAGCCAAGAAAGGGCGACAGGATCGCCACGCAGATGCCGACGAGGGTCACCGCGCCGCTCCACCAGGCCTGGCCGGTGGCCGGATCGGAGGCGAGCTGGGAGACGAAATAGGGCCCGAAGACGAAGGTGATGACGACGGTGAAGAAGGGTTGGGCGGCAAAGTCGAAGGTCATCCAGCCCCAGACGGCGCGCTGGCGCAGCGGGACCCGGTAGGGCAGGCCGGCGACGGTCGGTGCGAGTTCGGTCATCGGTCGGCGCCGCGGGCCGATGCGTCGCGCACGGCGGGTGCGCCGCCGCGCCGGGCGACGACCTCCACCGGATCGCCGCGGCGGATCACGGCCGGGCCGCGCGGCACCGCGTTCCAGCCGAACAACACGCCGGGCACGCGCGGCGTCGCCGAGAACCGGATACGGCGCATGGCGTCCATCGGCTGGGTGCCGGCGATCATACCGGTCGTCTGGTCCACGGTCGTGACGATGCAGCGGGCGCAGGGTTTGACCAGATCGATCACCGCCTCGCCGACGCGGATGGTGGCCCAGTCGTCCTCGGCCCAGGCCTCGGCGCCGTCGATGACGAGGTTCGGCCGGAAGCGGCTCATCGGCACGGCGTCCCCGTCCTGGCGGACGATGTCCCCATTCAGCGCGCGCAGCGAGGCCGGATTGGCGATCAGCAGCGGGAAGCCATCGGCGAAGGCGACGGGCGGAGTGCTTGCCGCGTTATCCGGCGCCCAGGCCGGGTCGATATGGCGGGCATCCGTCCGGTCGAGATGGACGAGCCGGACCGGCCGCTGCAGCCATTGCGACAGCGCCGCGTTGGTGGCGTCGTCGGCGAGGGCGGCATCGACCGCGTCGCCCCAGATGGTGACGGTCAGCCGCTCGTCGCCCTCCGGGAGAGGGACGAAGCGCTCGCCGATTTCCTCGTAGGAGAGGATCAGCCCGTCGACATCCGGCTGGGCATCGAGCAGCGCCAGGGGCGGATGCTCGCGTTGGGAGAGGAACCGGCCCGCCTGGTCGACCAGCATCCAGCGGCGGTCGCCCTCGAGGCCCCACACCTCCAGTGCATTTTCGTCGCGTTCGATCGACCGCCCGGCTTTCACCGGATGGATATGGATGGATCCGAGTTCCATCACTCCCCCTTATTCGCTGGGCGTGACATCCGAAAGATGCCATCCCCCACGACGTCCCCCACGTGCTATTCTGTCAGCGGATCAATCAGGATTCCACAAAGGATACGATCATGGCCAAGGGTCAGATGCGCGGCAACAAGGAAGTCCGAAAGCCGAAGGCGGACAAGACGAAGGCAGCGGTGCCAGTGACGGTGCCCGGCAAGTTCGCGGCGGCCCGCCCCGACGCCAAGAAGGGCTGAGGCCCGGCCTGGTCCCTCCTGCGCCGGCCAGCAATGCTGGCCGGCCACCAGCCGCCATCGCGCGGCACTTGCATTTCCCCCTCTGCCCGGCGTCTAGCCGGCCAGATCCGACAACAGGCCCGCGGCGACCGTCAGCCGGGCGACCGAGGTGCCGCCCGATCCGGCGAGGGCACCGATCTGCCCCCCGATCCGCTCCACCGCCGTCCGCCGGCTTTCCGCCCAGGCTGCGGCCGGGTCATCCTCCGTGCCGAAGTTCCGCAGGGCTGTCGCCGTCAACTTGCGCCGGGCGCCGGCGATCTGGCTACCCGCCCGCTCCAGCGCCAGCGTCTCGTAGTAATCGTCCGTCTGCAACGCGAAGAGCGCGGCTTCGAGCCGGCCGATCTCGAACTGCCGGGTGATGCCGAAATAGCAGCCGATGGTCGCTTCGAGCCCCGTCGATGTTTCACGTGAGACAGAAGCGATGTCCGGCACCAGCGACAGGAGCGGCAGCAGCGCAATCGCCTCGGCGACGTCTTGCGGCACGCCCTTCTCGACGAAAGCCTCGGCGCGCGACTGTGCCTCGGCCCGGCCGGCCTCGGTGGCGAGCTCGACGAGCTGCGGCTTGAGCTTGTCCAGCGCGTCGCGACTGGCGACGACCGCGCCGGTCAGGCCGCCCTCGAAGCTTTCGTTCTGGACATACCAGCGGGTCGTGCGGATCAGGAACCGGCCGATCTCCGCATAGAGCGCGTTCTGGGTCTCGCCATGCAGCGTGCCGTCCAGCGCATCCACCCGCTCGTAGAGCGAGCGCACATCGAGACCGTCGCGGGCCGCGATGAAGGCCTGCACGATCCCGGCCGGCGAGGCACCGGAGGATTCACGCAGCACCGTGACGAAGGTCGGGCCGGTGCGGTTGACCACCTCGTTGGCCAGCACCGTCGAGATGATCTCCCGGCCGAGGCGATGGCCCTCGATGTCCCGCGCGAAGTCCCGCTGCATCGGCACCGGGAAATAGTCGTTCAGCCGGTCTTCCAGATAGGGGTCGTCCGGCAGGTCGCTGGCGACGAGCTGGTCGAACAGGGTGATCTTGGCATAGGCGATCAGCACCGCGATCTCGGGCCGGGTCAGGCCGCAGCCGGTGGCGCGCAGATCGGCGATGGCGGCTTCCGACGGCAGCGTCTCGACCGCCCGGTCAAGTTCGCCGGCATCCTCCAGGACACTCATGAAGCGGGCCTGCAGGGCAAGGGCCGACGCTCCCGCCCGCTCCTCCAGCGACAGGGCCAGCGTTTGTTCGTAATTGTTGGCGAGGACGAGCTCGGCGACCTCGTCGGTCATGTCGGCCAAAAGCGCGTTGCGCTCCTCGCGGGTGAGGCGACCGGATTCCATCGCGCTCTTCAGGGCGATCTTGATGTTCACCTCGACGTCGGAGGTGTTCACGCCGGCCGAATTGTCGATGGCGTCGGAATTGATCCGTCCGCCGCCCGCCGCGAACTCGATGCGCCCGCGCTGGGTGACGCCGAGATTGGCGCCCTCGCCGACGACCCTGGCCCTGACTTCGGCGGCGGCAACGCGCACTGGATCGTTGGCGCGGTCACCGACATCGGCGTTGGATTCGTTGCCGGCGCGCACATAGGTGCCGATGCCGCCGAACCAGAGCAGGTCGGCCGGCGCCTTGAGGATCGCGCTGATGATCTCGGCCGGCGTGCCCGACCGCTTGTCCCAGCCGATCGCGTCTGCCGCTTCCTGCGACAGATGCACCATCTTCTCGCGCCGCGAGAACACCCCGCCGCCCTGCGAGATCGCCGCGCGGTCATAGTCCTTCCAGGACGAGCGCGGCGTCTCGAACAGCCGCTGGCGCTCGGCAAAGGACGTCGCCGGATCGGGATCTGGGTCGATGAAGATGTCGCGGTGGTCGAAGGCCGCGATCAGCCGCGTCGTCTTCGACAGGAGCATGCCGTTGCCGAAAACGTCGCCCGACATGTCGCCGCAGCCGACCACGGTGAAGGGCTCCGACTGGATGTCGCGGTCCATCTCGCGGAAGTGGCGCTTGACCGCCTCCCAGGCGCCGCGCGCGGTGATGCCCATGGCCTTGTGGTCGTAGCCGGCCGAGCCGCCGCTGGCGAAGGCGTCGTCGAGCCAGAACTCGTTCGACTGGGCGATGGCGTTGGCGGTGTCGGAGAAGGTCGCCGTGCCCTTGTCGGCGGCGACGACGAAATAGGGATCGTCGCCGTCATAGCGGGTGACGCGGGGCGGCGTGACGACATCCTCGCCGACGATGTTGTCGGTGATCGACAGGAGCGAGGCGATGAAGACGACATAGGCCGAGCGGCCGGCGGCGAACCAGGCGTCGCGGTCGGACGGGTCGGGCAGGCGCTTGGGGTAGAAGCCGCCCTTGGCGCCGACCGGCACGATCACCGCGTTCTTGACCTGCTGCGCCTTGACCAGACCCAGCACCTCGGTGCGGTAGTCCTGGGCGCGGTCCGACCAGCGCAGGCCGCCGCGGGCGACCGGGCCGAAGCGCAGATGCACGCCCTCGACGCGGGCGTCGAAGACGAAGATCTCGCGATAGGGGACCGGGGCCGGCAGGCCCTCGACAGCGGCAGATTCGAACTTGAAGGCGAGCGCCGGGGCGACCGCGCCGGGTTCGGAAACCGGCTCGGCGGAGATGCCGTCGACAGCGTAGTAATTGGTCCGCAGCGTGGCGAGGATGGCGCCCATGAAGCGCCGCACAATGCGGTCGTCATCGATGGAATCGACGTCTTCCAGCGCTTCGCAGATCGCCGCATGGATCTCGCCAGCGCCCCGTGCCTTTGCGCGGCGGGCCTGCCGCGCATCCGGCTCGCTCTCGCCGTCTTCGGATGCCGCATCGGTTTCGGCCGGGGCCGGGCGCTCGGGATCGAAGCTCGCCGCGAAGAGATCCCACAGCAGGCGGGCGATCTGTGGCTGGCGCATCAGGGCGGCGCCGAGATAATCGGGCGAATAGGCGAGGCCGGTCTGGCGCAGATAACGCGAATAGGCGCGCAGCACGTTGGCCTGGCGCAGGTCCAGCCCCGCCTCCAGCACCAGCGCGTTGAAGCCATCATTCTCGATGCGGCCGGCCCAGACATTGGCGAAGGTCGCTTCCAGCGCGGCGCCGTCGTCGCCGAGCGCGATGTCGCCGCCGCGGCTGCGCTTCAGGTCCATGTCGTGGATATGCACCGTCTCGCCGTCGGGCCGCACGATCCGGTAGGTGCGTTCTGATACGGCGGAGAAGCCCATGTTCTCGAGGATCGGCACGCGGGTCGAGAGCGCGAGGGCCGCGCCCAGATGATAGATCTTCAGCCGCAGGAGGTCGGGCGCATCGTTCTCGCGGCGATGGAAGGTGACGCGCACCTCCTCGCCTTCTGAGAGCGCCATGATGATCCCGGCGTCGTCCACCGCCTCGGTCGGGGAGACCACGTCGCGATAGCTCTCCGGCAGGCCCGGCGCGAGGCGGCCGTACTCGCCGGCATGGCCGGCGGCCGACAGGGCGGCGGTGAACTCGTCCTCCCAGTTCTTGGCCATCTCGACGACGCGCGCTTCCAGCTGCGCCGTGTCGACCTCGGGCGTGGTGCCGCCGGCGCGTCCGATGATGAAGTGGACGCGGGCGAGCGGCCCTTCGGGGAAGGCCGGGTAATAGGCCGAGACATGGCCGTCATAGGCCTCGGCGAGCATCAGGCCGATCCGTTCGCGCAGGCGGGAATCGTAGCGTTCGCGTGGCACGAAGACGAGGATCGAGACGAAGCGGTGGAAGCGGTCGACGCGCGACAGGATTTTTACCCGCGGGCGTTCGCCAAGCTCGACGATGGTCGAGGCGTAGCGCTCCAGCAGCGCCACGTCGATCTGGAAGACCTCGTCGCGGGAATAGGATTCCAGCGCGTTGAGCAGCGCCTTGGCCGAGTGCGAGCCGGGGCGCAGGCCCGAACGGCTGATCACCGTTTCGGCCTTCAGCCGCAGATAGGGAATGGTCAGGATCGAGCGCGTGTAGGCGCTGGAAGTGAACAGGCCGACGATGCGCAGCTCGCCGACGAAATTGCCGTCGGCGTCGAACTGCTTGACCCCGACATAGTCCATGTAAGCGCGGCGATGGACCAGAGAGCGGGCATTGGCCTTGGTCACGATCAGCGGGGTCGGCGCTTCCAGGAAGGCGCGGATTTCTGGCGTCGTCGTCATGCGGCGGCCGGGCCGGCCCAGAATGCGCACGTCGGGATCGGCCAGGATGCCGAGCCCGGCATCGTCGCGCCGTTCCAGCGCCTCGCCCTCGCTGCCGGGCAGATAGTCGTATTCGCGGCAGCCGAGGAAGATGAAATTGTCGTCGCGCAGCCATTCGAGCAGCCGGGCGGCTTCCTCGAAGGTGGTCTTCAGATCCGCGTCGTCGAGGCGCGAGGCCTGGCGACGCAGCGCCTCGACGGATTCGCTGGCGCGGTTGCGCATGGCATCGAAATCGGCATTGGCGTTGGCGACCTGGCCGAGGATCGCCTCGAGCCGGGATTTGAGCGCCGTGTTCGCGTCACCGTCGCCCAGGGGATCGACGGCGAACTGGATCAGGCTGGTCCGGTCGGCTTCGCCCAGCACCATGTCGCGGGGATGGGAGGCCGAGAAGCTGGTGACCTCGCCGGCCGCGCCGCGCAGCACGTCGAGGATCGGATGGGAGATGTAGCGGATGCCGACGGCGGAATCGGCGATCTCGGCGGTCACCGAGTCGAACAGGAACGGCATGTCGTCGCTGACGACGGTGATCAGTTCCAGCTTGCGCCCGTCGCGCAGGACGAAGCCGTCCGGCTGCTCGATGCGCACCAGATGCGCGCCCCGGCGGTGATCGCACAGCGCCTCGAAGCCGGCGCGGGCCGCCAGCGCCAGAGCCTCGGGCGTGAACTCGGCCAGATCCTCGGCCGGCGGGCGGGCAAAGAGCAGCGGGGCGAGGGTGGCTTCGGCGCCATCCTCCCCGATGGCCGCCTCGATCGCAGACAGGATCTCCGTCTTGGTCGTTGCGGGATGGTCCATGGGGTGCCCTCCGATGCGACTGCTTGTCGTGTCCGACACCCTATCATAGGAATCCCGCCACGACCTTCGAGGGCAAGCCGTGTCCCCGGCGTCGCTGGAGCGTGGGAGGAAGCATGACGCAGCAACAGGACAGGCCCGTGACAGCACTCGGCCTGGCGATGGCCGAGCCCCTGTCGGAGCGCACCCAGGCGTTCTTCGCCAAGTGCCAGGAAAAGCTCGGCATCGTGCCGAACGTGCTCCTCGCCTACGCCTTCGACGAGCGCAAGCTGGAGGCGTTTTCCACCTTCTACAACGATCTGATGCTGGGCGAGAGCGAGCTGTCGAAGCTCGACCGGGAGATCATCGCCGTCGTCGTCTCCTCGATCAATCACTGCCATTATTGCCTGACCGCCCATGGGGCCGCCGTGCGCCAGCTCTCCGGCGACCCCGGCTTCGGCGAGGCGATCGCCCAGAACTGGCGCGCCGCCGGGCTCGACGACCAGCGCGCCGCGATGCTGGATTTCGTCGTCCAGCTGACCGAGCGCCCGGACACCATCGTCGAGGCGGACCGGCAGGCGCTGCGCGACGCGGGCTATTCCAACCGTGGCATCTTCGACATCGCCGCGGTGGCGGCGTTTTTCGCCATGAGCAACCGCGTCGCCTCGGCCACCGACATGCGGCCCAATGACGAATACCACGCTATGGCGCGGTAGCGCGGGGGGTGCGCGAGCCGCGGGGACGTTCGTGCGTGCTGCCATGGCACCGGGTGCCGCGATGGTGCCCGCGCGGCGAGGTCCACGCAGTGGCAGCGGTCCGGGCCGCGAAAAGTGAGGCCGCGACCGTTCGTGCAGTGGCAGCGGTTTGGCATGGGTCCTCGGGTCAAGCCCGAGGATGACGCCGTTGTTGGATGGTGCGGATCACCGTCACCGTAACGCCGAGCCGAGCCGAGCCGAGTTGTGCCGGGCCGGGACAGGCCGAGCGAAGCCCCGCGCCGTCTCAGGACGGGTTCCCATCATCACCGCGCGTCATCCTCGGGCTTGACCCGAGGACCCATGCCACGACCGCGCCAGCATCCTCTCCGCTGCAGAAGGCACACGGGCCGGACCGCGCGTCGAGATGGTCCGCGCAACGGGGCGGGCCCCCACCCCCCGGCACCATCACGCCCGCTAGCCGCCGGCGTGCCCCGCGAACCGGCGCTTCAGCCTTCCGGCCAGCCGTCCGTCGATGGCCGCGAGGCCGGTGCCGATGAGGGCCATGCCGGCGAAATGCTGCAGTTCCAGCACTTCGCCGAGGACCAGCGAGCCGAGAATGATGGCGCTGACCGGGACGAGGAACGTCACGAGCAGGATGTTGGTGGCGCCGGCCGTCGCCAGGATGCGGAAATAGAGGACGTAGGCCAGCGCGGTGGAGAGGGCGGCGATGCCGAGGATGGCGCCCCATGTCGCCGGGCCCGGCATGGCGAGGGTCCAGGGGCGGTCGACCAGAAGGGCGAGGGGGACGAGCATCGCGGTCGAGGCCGTCACCTGTCCGGTCGCCGTCGCCATGGGTGCCACGCCCATGCGCCGGAAGCGGCGTCCGAAGACGCCGGCCAGGGCATAGGAGAAGGCCGCGGCGAGGCAGGCAAGCTGGGCGGCGATGTCGCTGCCGACGGTGCGGAGGGCGGCGGGGCCGAGCATCACCACGACTCCGGCAAAGCCGAGCACCACCCCGGCCAGCCGGTGGCCGGTCATCTTCTCGTCGCGCGTCAGCACATGGGCGACCACCACCCCGAAGAGCGGCGTCGTGGCATTGAGGATCGAGGCGAGGCCCGAGCCGATCTGCGTCTGGCCCCAGACGATCAGGCTGAAGGGGACGAGATTGTTGAGGAAGCCCATGCCGACGAAAGCCGCCCAGATCCGCCGGTCGCGCGGCATGGCATGGCCGAGGACGCGCATGACCGCCCACAGGATCATCGCCGCCGGCCCGACGCGCAGGACGACGATGGTGAAGGGCGGCAGCTCGCGCACCGCAACGCCGGTGAAGAAGAAGGACCCGCCCCACAGGACGGACAGTGCCAGCAGCATCGCCCATTCGGCCGATGTCATGCTGCGATGGGCGGGTGTCGGGATGGCGCGCACGGTCTGCTCCTCGGCTGGGAGGGACGTTAGCGGGGGCCGTTGGGGGCGCCCACCCGATTTCCGGGGGCGGCAACGGTTGGGTGGGGTGTCCGTCGTGGTTGGTGGAAGCGGATGCGGTTTGGCATGGGTCCTCGGGTCAAGCCCGAGCAACTGTGTGAGTATGCGTCAAGGGGTGGCTGGGCGCGGCTGATATTCTCCGGTTCGGATTGCCACGTTGAGCGTGACGAGGAGCTTGCGGGCGAT